>CAYYOW010000035.1:0-19575 GCA_964473395.1 uncultured Lentimicrobiaceae bacterium
CTTTGAGATACAAAAGGTTACGTTGTTTTATGACAATGTGGCCTTTTTTATTTGCTGCGTGCTAAAATGTGCATATTATTGGCCCCTCATATCTTACAGGTGTCTTTTCCATATATTCAAGAAGTCAATTTCCTTTAAGCAGATTGTATAACTGCTAAGTAGTACGTTTTATACAGGAAAACCCTTGGCTCTGAAAAACCTTTTGAGTCATTTTATAATTTTATAAACCCAAAAGTTGTATTTTCTGGTTGAATCTATTCTTTTCGAAGATTTCTTTAAAACCACTTTCTAACAAAAAAAATTTATTACATTTGCAACCTAACCAAGTCCCAAAATCAAAAATTAGCCTTTTGTAGGTAAAGAAGAACATTATTAAGCCATAACAGGTTTATTAATTAAATTCTGCCATATCATGTGATAAATATGATTATAGTTCTTCCTCTTACTTCTTGCCCATGACGATTATATAGCGGATGGGCATAATTGCATGTTAAAATCTGGCTGCATTAATAACAGATTAACACGATTGACCGTAAAGGTTGCTTCCAAAAGTTGAAATGAGAACATAAAAAAGAGTCGCAGAGATATAATTATTAATAAGAACATAATTAAAATAACAATGTAAACGAAATCTTTATGGGGAGAAGAAAAAATATTTAGTTTTAAGCTTCGTATTTGTTAATCCAGAAAGGACCTCTTTATTTAATCATAAAACCAGATCATCATTTTCAAATGTAAGATAATAAAATAATTCGGTAAAAACAGGAGATGTTTGTGCAAGACTTATAAGCAACATCGTTATAACTAACTAAACTTCAAGACCATGAAAAATGCATTTGTTTTTATTTCACTACTTCTAAGTCTTTCTGTGTATTCTCAGACTGATGAGGAAATAAAAAATAAACTGGGAAAAGAGAATATTTCTACCATGCACGATGTAAAAACAGCTTTAGCAAAACGCGGCATGACTGAAGCTGATGCCAGAAGGATGGCTAAAATGTATGGTGTTAATTATGATGCTTATATAGCAAAATACATTACGAATTCAGGAGATACAGCTAAGAAAGAAACAATCCCTCCCCCAGTTATCGCCAGATTAAACAATATAAGGCAACCTTCTAAACAGACGAGTACCACCAAATTAAAAAGTTTAAAAGTTCCAAAAACGGAATCTGGCTTACCATACTTTGGTTATTCTATTTTTCAAAACAACCCTTTCGGAAACAAGCCTTATCTGGTTGGCAATATAGATCCCGGATACATTCTAGCCCCAGGAGATGAGATAAGAATTTACGTTTGGGGTGATAATACCTACCAGGCTCAGGTAACCATTGATTTAAACGGTAATATTTTTTTACCTGAAATCGGTATCTTTTTTGCTACCGGGAATACTTTCGCCTCTTTGTCTAAAAAGTTGACTTCTTACCTCGGTAAATTTTATCAAGGGTTAATAAAAAGACCTCAAACATCTTTTATTAATGTTTCATTAACTCAACTGCGACCTATAAGTATTACAGTTTTGGGGGAAAGCAATACACCAGGTCCACACCTGATTAATACTTTTGCTACGGTATTAAATACGCTATATGCCTCAGGAGGAATCAAAAAGACTGGCTCACTAAGGAAGATTATGGTTTACCGCAATAACAAATTGGTTAAATCGGTCGATCTTTATGATTACATCACTAAAGGAAAATTAGATAATGGAATTCGTCTAGTGACTAATGATATTGTATTTATCCCAAAGAGATTGACCACCATCCAGATAAAGGGCCAGGTGCGGACACCCGGTATTTACGAACTTAAACCTACTGAAGGAATTGATGAATTAATCAATTTCGCCGGTGGATTATTGCCGGATGCTTCTATAAAAAATGTAGAAATTAAAAGGATTAGACCTTTTAGTGTCAGGAAAAATAATGACGTTTATGATAAATATATCACATCTGTCAATTTAGGTGAATTACAAAAGAGACATGAGGATTACCAGCTTTACGATGGGGATGAAATTGTCATTAAATCCGTTCTTGCAATTGTAGAAAACAAAGTTAAAATTAGCGGATCTGTCCATCGCCCTGGCATTTATCCTCTAAATCAGTTTTCCGATTTACGAAAACTGATTGTTATGGCTGCTGATAGCTTATTGCCACGAACCTATCTGGAAAAAGTTGATATCTTTAAAGAAGATGAAAGTGGAAAGCGATATTTTAAGACCTTTAATTTAAAAGATGTATTTGATAGAAGTGTAAAAATTTCCCTTGCTAAAAATGACTCTGTGGTTGTTTATAATTACGATGATTTGAAGAATCTGGATTTGGTAACAATAAAAGGCTTTGTAAAAAGGCCCCGAACCATGATATGGAGACAAGGACTTAGAATGTACGATGTGATTTTCTCTTCTTCAAACATGGAAGAATTACAATACCGCTCCGAAATATTAACCAACCGGGTTGATTTAAAAAGATTTGATTACAAGATGGGGCAATTTAAAATAGAAGCATTCAACCTTGATTCAATTATTACTAACAAAACTAATTATAAACTCCTCCCCAAAGACGAAATTATCTTATACAGCAAAGCTGTTAATAAAGTATTGAAACAAAAAGTAAGTATCAATGGCTATGTAAAAAAACCAGGCGTTTATAACCTCACTGATAATATGTCCGTCGAAGATTTAGCTCTGCAAGCTGGTGGCTTTCTTGAATTTGCTGACCAAAGTACTGTTATTGTTACACGACCTAGTTTCAATGTCAAGACGGGTAGGCTTAGTAAGGATTATTTTATTAAAGTCAACCAGGATTACCTTACCGGGAAGGATAAAAAACTGGCTGAAGGTGCTTTTTATCTACAGCATAACGATGTAGTGAGCGTTCGACTTATGTCTGGCTATGAAGCAGCTAAGTCCATTTCTATTTTCGGTGAAGTTACCTATCCCGGAGTAATTACCCTGAACAATAAAATTGAAACTTTACAATCTGTTTTATCTCGTGTGGGGGGACTAACTCCTTTTGGTAACCTGGAGCCTTCTTTCATCAGGCGGGGGAATGCTGTTTTCATTATTAACTTGAAAAAGGCTCTTAAAAAAGATATTTCTTTTCTAAAAAACGGTGACGAGATATTTATTGCTTCTAAAACAGGAACGGTGCAAGTGAACGGAGCGGTTGAGAATCCAGGACTTTTTGTGTGGGAAAAAGGGAAAAGAATTAATTATTATCTCAACGCCACTGGAAATAAAACGAAAAAGGCTGGGAGGGTCACAGTGACATACCCAAATGGTCTTACCTATCGTAAAAGCTTGTTTAGCAATCCGAGAGTAATTCCTAACTCAATAATCTATGTCAATTTTAAACCAGTTAAAAAACAAAGGAATCAAGGAGCTTTTATGGACAACTTTATAAAAGTATTAACTGTCGTTACCGGGGCTTTAACCACTATCTTCCTTGTCCGCAAACTTTAATATTATTGTGATAAGATACTGAAATTCTTGAAGTAATAGACAAAATTGAGACTGGAAATTTGAATAAGTAATTAGAACTATCTATTTATTAACCTGAGTTCGATATAAGATTTATCTCACAGAAAGTTACCTTGTTAATTAGCAGGGTAACTTTTTTATGAAAATATTCTTCAGAAGCGAACAATTGGTCACGGTGGAAATCGAAAAGTTCTTTTGAGATACGAATTTCCCCGAAATCCATAGTTACATATATTCCACTTTTAAAAAGCTTTGCTCCTTACTGGAGCCAGGCTGCCTGGGATGGGTAAGTCTTCTTTACGCATTTTCAGTTCATACAGCACCAATGAAAGCAGACCAACAAGTTCGTCACAAAAGGTTTCTCATCAGTCAAATACTTATCAAAGACCGGAACAAAAAGGATCATACATTATACCAGAATAAAAGCTCGCAACACGACCCTACCCTTCTTATAACGAAAGTTTTATAAACTTTTTATCAACAACGAGAACAAAACCCCAAATAATATTGTAATATTGTACCTAATTGTTTAAATCCTCTCAATCAGGTGGTTTAATACGAATAAATATTTAACTATTAATTTTTAAAAAAGGAGGTTAAAATGGAATTACCAAAAGACGCGAAACGTGCGAAAGGGTGGCTTATCTGGACATCTGTTGTGATGATAGCTATCTTTCTCGGTCTTACATTTCAGTCTTATTTTTATGTCGTCAAGAAGGAGCCAAAGGTAACTGATGCTATAGCAGCGGGCAACCGGGTCTTTCACGACAACAACTGTATGGATTGCCATACGATATTAGGCGATGGAGCCTATTATGCTGCCGATCTTACCAAGGTCATTTCCAAAAGGGGTCAGGGGTTCGTTCGTGCAGTACTTAAAGACCCGCCCAAAATAACACGGGATTTATGGCCGGGGAAGTATAAACGTGTTATGCCCAACTTAAATTTGACAAATCAAAACATTAATGATTTGATTGCTTTTCTCACCTGGATTGGTGAGCTTGACACAAATGGTTGGCCACCAGGATCGAAAGTTCTTTCGTCAAAAGGGAAAGCGAAACCGGTGCAAGAGGGAACGACTTCTCCCATTTCGCTGATAAAAAAACTAAACTGTGGTACCTGCCACACTATTAAGACAGAAGGATTAAATACCGTAGGTGCAATTGGCCCTGACTTGTCCAATGAATCGGCGAGGAACAGAGGTGTTGATTGGCTGGTTAAACAAATTGGAAATCCGGCCTCTATTCCTGACAGTGAAGTTACAAAAGGATATGAGGGCAAACGGATGCTTATGCCCGCTTTTAAAAATCAGTTAACTGCTGATCAATTGAAATCTCTCGCAACATTTATCAATAATTTAAAGGAGGAAAAATAATGAGGACCTTTACTTTTCGTTCACAAAAAGTAGCATACTACTATTTTGCTGCATCTGTACTCTTATTCTTATTGCAAATCGTCTTTGGTTTGGTTACAGTTTCACAATACGTGTGGCCCAGCTTTGCATTAAACTGGATGCCGTTTAATGTCTCACGAAGTATCCACATTAACCTGCTTATCTTCTGGATGTTCCTGGCGATAATGGGGGCGACGTATTATATTCTTATTGAAGAAGCAGGCAAGGAGCTCTTCAGTACAAAGATAGCCATGATCCAACTGATTATATTTTGCGCAGCCGGTGTTGGCGCTATTGTCAGCTATTTCTTCCATTATTACGATGGGCAAGGGCTGGAGTATGTTGAAGCTGCCCCTGTTTTCGACTGGATGATTGTGGTGGCAGCGCTTTTGTGGCTTTATAATCTTATTAAGACTTTGCATAAGGCGCCAAAGAAAAGCCCGATAAATATTCTTCTCCTGGTTACCACAATAGGTACAATACTGATGTATTTACCAGGAATGCCTTATTTAAGGAATTTTGTTGTTCAGGATTACCTGCGTTGGTGGGTTATTCATTATTGGGTGGAAGCAACCTGGGAAATGTATGAGACCCTCTTTATTGGCTACTTAATCATCAAGCTGTTCGATATTCCCAAAGAGAGGATGTACCGCTGGTTTTATATTGAGTTTTTCCTCATTCTTGCCAGTGGAATACTGGGAATGGGACACCATTATTTCTGGATTGGGACACCACATTACTGGACATGGGTTGGTAGTATCTTCAGCGTATTTGAAGCCATCCCACCGGTTGCTATGATGATTGATGGATTGATATATGCGAGAAAATCTAAGATAAAGGTTAAAAACTTACCTGCACTCTATTGGCTAATTGGCGGGACAATAGGATCTTTTATTGGGTTGACTATTCTGGGAGGCAGCCAAACATGGTTTACGGTCAATTACTGGATGCATGGAACCGAGGTAACAGCAGCTCACGGTCACATGGCCTTTTTCTCAGCATTTGCAGCAATTTTTATCGCTTTCATTTACTATGCTCTTGAAACGCGCAACGGTGAAGAAAGCTTTAAGGATACCATCACTGATAAAAACAGATGGGCATGGGCTTTCTGGCTTATGAACATAGGGATGATTATGATGGTGCTGGCAATGGAGGTGCTGGGGATTATGCAGATTTCTATTTCCAGAGTCGCCGGACAGGGTTACATAGCAGCACAGGTACACCAAATTGGATGGTTTGCCGTGTGGTTTGTAACCGGCTTTGTTTTCTTAGCCGGCGTAGTGTATTATGTTTATGACTTCATTGTCGCAATGAAGGTAAAAGAGTAGAGCGTACAGGTTTGTATGCGACACCCTGTAACGTAAGTAACAGAAAAGCTCCCGGGAGTATCCTATTTCCGGGAGCTTTTCGTTGTTGCTATTGAACAGTAAGCTGCTTTACTTTCTCTTTTAACCGGCTCAGCTTTTCCTGGTTAAAGCCATTGTCCACATAGGCTATTTTTCCTTTTTTATCGATAATATACATCGTAGGATAGTCACTTATTTTGTACCGGACGTCCACCGTAGATTTTATCAGGATAATGTTATAACTGATTTGTCTGTTCCCGAGGAACGTTTTCAAATAGCCCAAACTTCGGGGATGATTATCAACCGAATTAAGGCCAAAAACTATCAATCCCTTGCTTTTGTATTTGGTATAAAGAGCTGACAGTGCTGGTATGGATCTTATGCAGGGCGGACAATGCGAGTACCAGAAATCGACGATAATTACTTTTTTTCCAATATAATCGGACAGACGGAATACTTTGCCGGAGGAGTAAAACTTTCCGGTAAAAAGCGGCGCTTTGTCTCCCTCGTGCAACATCCTCTCCATGAGGGCAACCTCGGAATTTTCTGCCTCATCTATAACCGGATTTTCTGCCAAAATTCTCTTTTGCTCTACTTTTAGTTTCCCAAGGTTAACCTTGTCAAAGGAATAATCTGAAAAAAAGAATTCGTGGCTGTAAACATGCCTGTTTTGTTTGACTACTATTTTCGACCATAACGGAACAAGGCGCTTTTTGTCCACCACAAAAACATATTTTTTTACTCTATTTGGAAATTGAATTTTAATTTTGGCGCAGCTTTTTCCCTGATAAGTCGTGTCGGAAATGGTAGTTTTTGCCTTTGGCTGTGCCACCAACGTTTTCAGACTACCGGGCTTCAGGAAAACGTCTATCCAATCTACCGGGGAGATGAAAGCTTCTTTGAAATTCTTATACAGGACAGTAGTCTTTTTCGGAGGAATAGCGAGATAGAATTTCCCGGCATCATAAATCATGTTGTAGGGACGATAATAATCATCTATCCGCACATATCCGTTTCTCGGACCGCCATTGTTGTCGCGGACTGCCCACACCTCAAAAGGCGTTACGGTTGTATCGGCACCATTGGAGAAATAATATTTCTCGGTAACCTTAAAATGTATTGAGGAATGAGTTCTGGTCTCTTTAATAATCTGCGAAATCAGATTTTCTTTTTGTTTCGTACAGCTTGTTATCAAAAACAAGGAGACGGCAAGGAGTAGAAGTGTTTTTTTCATTTTTCTATTTATTAGTATCTTATGATAAAATCCTGTTTGGTAATCCCTTTACGAAAAAAAACCAGCCCGAACCAAAAAATATCAAGGCTAACACTTACCCGTTCATCTTTTTTAATTGTATTCCAGGCATCCTCCATCCCCGGCGACCAGTGAATATCATCGAAAATAAAGACGGTACCTTCGTGTGCCAGCTCCGCACAGCGATTATAATAATCCAAGGTGGGTTCGCGGCGGTGGTTGCCGTCGAAAAAGACAAAATCAAGCTTCTCAAATTTTTTCAACACTTTGGTAAGCGTAACACCAAAATCTCCGGTACTGATTTCTATATTATTTATTTTCAGCTTTTCCAGATTATCTGAAGCCACATCAGCCAGAATGGGGCAGCCTTCCATGGTAATCATTTTACTTTTGGGAACAGGTGCTTTGATATAGGCAGTACTGAATCCGGCAGCCGTACCGAACTCCAGAATATTCTGAGGTTGAAAATGACGGCTAAGACGGTAAAGTAAACGTGCCTGCTTTTTACGCTGCGAACGACGCTTCACAATATCCCCCACCTTCTCCCTGGAGGTAGTGTAATGTTTGTTTTCAGTGCGCGCCCCAAAATCCAGGGTCTCAATAATCGTTTTACTGCGGCCGAGATTCTTTTTGTACGTTTCTATTTTCCGGTATTCCGGATATTCTGTCTTGTCTTTCAAAACATTTTCCACCAAATCAAAAACAAATGGCGAATGCACTTTGTATCTTGTTTTGGCTTTTGCCAGATAAGCCAGATATCTTTTCGTTAACCAAATTTGATTCCTAATCATCTCTCTCCTTCAATTCCCTTTTCCACACTCCGGTAAAAATGCCACTATTGGAGTGTTACTTTGTTAATGTAAAAAACCGTCCGCAGTGGCTGATTTTGTAAAGCTCTGTTTTTCAACTGCTGGTATCCGTAAACCAAAAAATAATGCCCGAACCAGTGTATCATTTTGCTTTCACCACTCCCCACAGGCCGGTCGCGGGTGTAACGACTGGCAATATTGATTTTCTCCCGCTGATCAAGTTTCTTGCCACCTCTAATATCCTGTGTAATAATCTGTCCCGCACTAATATAAGCCAGCGTAATAACAGCTGAATCAGGATAAACCAGTGCTTTATTTTCAATTTTATAGCTCAAGATATTTTCCATGGGGAAGTCATTATCCCAAATCATTCGCCCATCGCCGGTAAAGCCGGTAAGAATAACATCATAAAACTGGTATCCGGCAAAAACCCTGTAATTGGTCGGATACATATTGCCATAGAAATCATACTCCATGTGACTTTCCGACTTGTAATAAGCAACATAAGCATTAGCAGCAACCACATACCCGTTGTTAACATGAAAAACCTCTGGACGGGTGATGTTGAGTAGCGAAACTGTTCCGGGACGTACTCCGGAACTTTTTCTCATTCTCCCTTTGGATTTATGGAACACGCTTTGCATAAACGTTCCCGGAATATTATTAAAATCCAGAAAATTAAAATGTCGCAATTCTTTTTGCTGGCCATTTTCGATACTCAGATAAAAAAGCCCCGCCGTATTCGGTTTCTCTTCATCATTGTTGATGGAAAGAAAACCGCCTTTTGTCACCAAATGATAGGCGCCAAAAAATTTCAAATTGTTGCCATTGGCATCGGCAAGAACAAAGTTGTCCAGCCTGGACATCGGCTCAAAATATTTGATATCAACTTTTTGTACCAATGAGGCATCCGGGCTGAAACTGTAAATAACATGCCTTACTGACGATTTGGTATCCATACCGGACGCTACTACCACAAATGTTCCGGCAGATCTGTTGCGATAAATGCCATCAACGGCTATTTGCTGTAAGTCATTAAGATGCGTTACTTTGATTGCGCCGGTTTTTGTATTCACAATAAGCATGTCCGCCTTATGATTTTTTAGGTTTAATGCCAGAGCGAGCTTATCTCCCTGAACGGCAAACCCGGCAATTTCAGCTTTCAGCGGCAGGCTCCCTATAATGTTTCTGAAGGTCTGCTTTTCTATGTCATATATCAAAAGGTCATAGTAGCCAGCGCCTTTTTTCAGCTTCCCCGAACCTTTAAAAACAAAATAAACAGCATTGCCAACCCGTTTTTGGTTTACATAAAAAAGCTTGTCTAAAAGGGCAACCGGACGCAGCCATTTTTGTTTCATATGAGTATCAAACAAGGCATAGTACCAAAGTCGATTATTTTCGGCATTCAGTTGGTTGGTTTCGTAAAAGATTAGGAGTCCGTTTTGGCTCATGGGCGCCAGATGAAAATTTTCGGTAGTACCGTTGGGTATCTCCAGCCTAATGAGGCGTGGCTTATTTTTCTTCTGTCCATACACATTTTGACTACCCGCAAAAAGCAGTACAAAAAACCAGATGAAAATAACGAGTCTTCTCATTTCGAAATTAACAAGCAACCGATAAATATTCATTGCAAATATACAAAGCCAAAGGAATTTACCGGTAGAATTACCGGAATAAGTTCAGTGGCAACGGATATATTGAATCATAGCGTGAATTGCAGCCTGACTTATCTTACAATTTTTCACTACCTTTGTGGAAAACGAAGTAAAAAAGAAAACCCCAATGCTTTCCAAAACTTACGGTAGTGCGATATACGGTATTGATGCACTGGTTATCACCATAGAAGTCAATGTGGGAAAAGGCTCCAAATTTTTTCTAGTTGGTTTGCCTGATAATGCGGTAAAAGAGAGCCATGAGCGGATATTGGCAGCTCTCGGCAATGTGGGGAAGAAGTTTCCCAAACGCCGGGTTGTCATCAATATGGCTCCTGCAGATATTAAAAAAGAAGGCTCGGCTTACGACCTTCCCATTGCCCTGGGACTTTTAGCCGCCTCTTCACAACTGAGCAGTAAACACCTCCACGAGTATGTTGTGATGGGCGAACTCTCGCTGGACGGAACCATCAAGCCGATAAAGGGGGCGTTGCCCATTGCATTGGTAGCCAAACAGCAAGGGTTTAAAGGGGTGATTGTCCCCGTTGAGAATGCTCCTGAAGCCGCCATTGTGGATGAGGTGGAAGTGTATGGGGCACATCATTTGTTGGAAGTTTGTGACTTTTTGGAAGATATGAAACCGTTGCAACAGTTTCAAAAAAGCCGCGATGAGCAGTTTATGGAAAATCTCAACCACTTTGATTTTGACTTTGCCGAGGTGAAAGGGCAGGAAAATATTAAGCGGGCTTTGGAGATTGCAGCCGCAGGTAGCCATAATGTGATTATGATTGGTCCGCCAGGCTCCGGAAAGACTATGCTTGCCAAACGTATTTCTTCCATTCTGCCACCCATGTCGCTGGAGGAAGCCATAGAAACCACCAAGATCCATTCGGTAGCAGGAACTTTGAAACAAAGCGCTTCGCTTATCCTCAACCGGCCTTTTCGCTCACCGCATCATACCATTAGCGATGCCGGGCTGGTAGGGGGAGGATCCTATCCACAACCGGGAGAAATCTCGCTGGCGCACAACGGCGTTTTGTTTTTGGACGAGCTACCAGAGTTTAAACGTACCGTTCTGGAGGTCATGCGACAGCCCATGGAAGACCGTGTGGTAACTATTTCGCGGGCAAGAATTACCGTGGAGTATCCGGCTGGTTTTATGCTGGTGGCCGCCATGAACCCTTGCCCCTGTGGCTATTACAACCATCCTTCCCATGCCTGTGTCTGCTCACCCGGAGCTGTGAAAAGATACCTGAACCGCATATCCGGGCCTTTGTTCGACCGCATTGATTTGCATGTGGAAGTTACCCCTGTCCCTTTCAAAGATCTATCAGAAGCGCGGTCAGGAGAGTCCAGCGCCGTTATCAGACAAAGAATTGTCCGGGCCCGGAAACTTCAGGAAGAGAGGTTCAAAGACAACAAAAAGGTACACAGCAACGCCCAGATGACACGCAACGACCTGAGTCATTTCTGTAAACTTGATAAAGAGAGCCGGCAGCTTTTGAAAACAGCGATGGATAAGATAAGCCTTTCGGCACGTGCTTATGACCGTATTATAAAAGTGTCGCGAACCATTGCTGATTTGGAAAACAGCCTGGACATTCAGTCACAACACCTCGCAGAAGCTATCCAGTACAGAAGCCTCGACCGCGAAAACTGGGGAGACTGACAATGACCAATAATGAATGAGATGTCTTGTCCTGAATAAGATTGGCTGGTATTATTACAATATCTCACATCGCTACTAACCTGAGCTCAGGTTAATAAGTCTTGGTCATATCATCGGGAACCACGACGATGAAATTGGCCACATTAACATTTTTTTTGGCAAGTGTATCGATCTCTTTTTGCTCCACGGTGGAAATAGTAATAATTTTCAATCCGGATTTATACTTGTTCAGATACCACAGAATTCCCTGATAATGATCGGAGTGGTAAGAGCCTTCGTAATGGATAAAAAGCTTTCCTTTTCCGGCATACTTTGCAATGGAAGCGGCCATGGTAGCATCTTTTAATGCCTGAGCTTTTGGCAGGTTGGGATTATCGTGTCCATAGGCTTTCAACTCTGCCAGCATATCTTTGTAACTTTTCAAGTTGGGGTCGTAAGGAATAGGCAGCGGTGCCATATAGGATTTGGCTTGTGCAGTGAGTGTATCCAGCGCCGAGAAACCATGTTTGTAAACAATACTTGCATATCTGCGAGGAACATTTGTTGCGATAAACGGGATTTCATGTTTTCTGGCAAATACCACCAGCGGCTTGTAATCCGTTTTGTAATTGGGCCACAAACGCGCCTGGTCTTTAAAGTTTCTCTGTGTGATTTCTCCTTTAAGATATTCGCTCATTATCAGCTGATTATCACGCTCAAACATCTCGGCACCCTGGATAATATTTCCGTTACGTGCTTTGTAAAGGTCTTTGGTAATTTCCAGTTCAAGCCAATGACTGATGGGGTTATTATGCAGTTCGCCGAAAAAAACCACATCGGCTTTTTTGGCAGCATTAATCAGTTTCTGGTATCTAACCTTTTTCCCTTTGGCGTTATAGAGGCGATAGGCAGGTTTATCATTTTTAAAAGCGGTAAAAACAACCAACAGGCTCAAAAATAAAACGATTTTCTTCATAGTTGGAATATTAATGAGAGGATTATTTTTTCTTTAGTTTCTCTTCGTAAAAGGTCAGTGGCAGTAGGTTCGCGATGCCTTCAGTCATATTCACAGGCCCTGACTCGCCCTGCATAATAATTTTGATTTTACTTTGCTGGCGGTTTTCAGTCTCCGCAATCACCTGTCGGCAGGTTCCACAGGGAGAGATAGGTTTGTCTATATGAAAGTGATCTGCACGGGCTGCGATGGCCAGCATTTTTACTTTCACGCCAGGATATTTGGAATTGGCATAAAACAGTGCCACCCTTTCGGCACACAACCCGGACGGGTAGGCAGCATTTTCCTGATTTGAACCACAAATAACCGCCCCATTGTCAAGCAATACGGCAGCACCCACGTGAAATTCAGAATAAGGTGCATAAGATTGGGAAACACTATTGACCGCCTGCTGTAATAATTTCTGCTCTTCCTCAGGCAACTCGGAAGACCTTGAATAAGTTGTAATTTTTATTTTAATTTCTCTCGTGTGCATGTACTAAATATTTAGTGCTAAAGTATGAAAAATAATCGTGTGTACACTTTGTACAAAGCGCTACGCCCTGAAAATCCACAAACAGGAATGAAAAGTTATTTTTCAATTTCGCGGGATAAGGATTTTTCCCGTTTTTCTTTCCCAAACATAAGCAGCGAAGAGAAAAATGCAAATAATGTCAGGCCGCTATGTGTTTCCAGGGTGTCATCAGAAAACATGGAAAGAAGCATAATGGCATAGAAGATCACAAAGAAATAGTCGTTATAACTGCGCGTTTTCAACGGAGGATAAACCAACGCGAAAAGAAAATAGAGAAATCCAAAAACGCCGAAGGACACTAAGACGTCCATGTATTGGTTATGGGCAATAAAGCCATAGTATTTCCCAATACCCGAATGCATCAAACGGTATTGCTCGCCGAGGGTTTGTACCAGGTCACCGGTGCCCACTCCTGTCCAGAAGTCACGCTTGATAAGTATCAAAGCAGCTCTCAGAAATTCGTACCGTTGTATAACGGAGTTGCTTCCGGCGTTTCCGGTTTTTTTATAAACCTGCCATCCTGTTATCAACGTGAGCAGCCGGCTGTGCAACCCCGGATGCTCCACGTAATTGTAGTTGGCAATACCTTCTTCAACGTATTTGATATCCTTTTCGGATAGCTGGCTAACACCCTCCGCATCTTTAGGTAAATCTCTGGAGGTCATATAACGAATCAACGTGTATTTAACCAGGTTACCTTTTTTGTCTTTTGCATCGAAATGCAAATTGCTACGTTCGTTCCAGGCCTTTTTAAGTTCGGGAATACAGAGATAGGCGCCCACATAGCGGCCATCTTCAATACCAAAGTGTGTGGTATCGAAAACATACTTATGCCCAAGTGCAGTATATCTGACAGGATTCTTTAACGTAACAGCAGGCACTGTTGTCATGCGTGTAATTTCTTTTTTCAGATAAATGTAGCTACCTGTAGGGATCAGAATAACGATTAAAACCAGCACCGTTTTCAACCGGAGCTTTTTTGTCCGAAGCCCTGAATAGAGGAGGATTCCCAACACTATCAACAACAATAAGCTCAGCGAGGTAAGCGACTCCATTGTCATCAGGAACCAAATAAACCATACGATTAGAGCACCCATGAAAAATTTCTGTACGATGTTGAAACCATTCCCTTTTACCACAAAATAACCAAGTGCCAGGATACCAAAACTAATGTTGAGGCCGAAGCGGATAGGAGAGATAAATGGGGAGAACTCCCGGACATTAAGGAAGTTTCCGGACAGTAGTTTAAATGTGCCAATCAGCGTCCCTGCCAGTAGGGCAGCGATATAATAAAGCATTAGTTTTTGGAAACCGCGGTTATCGATTTTTTTAGTGCTGGAAAAAACCAGCGGAAACAGTAACAGAGGTAGTTTAATGCGCAGGTCTCTGGTAGCATAGGCAAAGTTGGCCGTGAAAAGCAACCCCGCTATCTCCAGCAGAAAAATACCGGCAAAGACAAGGGCAGCCTTGTTGTGCAGAAATAGTTTTGTTTTTTCCACACTACTCTCTTTTGCCAGCGTCCACAAGTAACCTACAAAAATAAAAAAGCCCCTGAAGAAACCCTTTTGTTTAAAGAAACGGACTACCACGCTGGGTTGGAAGTCTGACCAAAGCCATAAAGCCAGCAGCAAAAAAGAGCCAACGCTCATAAAATACAGGGAAAGGGGCAGGCTTACGGCAATAATAATCAGCACCCAAAGGTAAAGTTGCCGGAAAACATCTTTTGTACCGCCTGCCATGAAACTCTATTTGTAAACAAACGGTGCAAGTTAAGTATTATTTCTTTTTCTGCCGGTAAGTCTTTCCTGATAAGATAGACTCATATAAACTCTTGTTATTCAGCACCGCTACGGCTTTACTCACTTCAACATCGTTTATCAATGCGGAGGCCGTTTTCCCTTTTTGGTAATAATAACGGGTGGCAATCTCCACACGAAGCATCTCATCTATCTGCTTCTTATGTTTGTCAAGATCTTGTTTCTTTTCTTCTTTTAGGTCCCTTGAAAGGCTGTCAATAACAGGCTTCAGCGCCTTGAAATAGTTTTCCCTTTTAGCACTCTGTTGCAGCTGTTTAATTAGTGCACCGGTTTCGGTTTTGTAACTAAAGCCTTTGTTGAGTACAAATTTCTTAAACTGGCTGAAAGTGGAATCGCTGATAAGGAACTTCGTGGGAGGAGCAATGGATTTGTGACGCAGACTAAATTCATTGGCAAAATCGAAAATGTAGTTCTGTGCATACAGGTCGGCTGAAACCTGACTAAAAATAGTGGGTTTCATAATAATGTCGGGTTTAATTCCGCCACCATCCCGAACCACGCGCCCATCAGCAGTTTTAAATGCGTGGGTAAGCGAATCAGGTACTCTTACCGGGCGACCGTTTTTGCCCCTGTGAAAATAATTGATAGCCTGGATACAACGTCCGCTGGGGATATAATATTTAGCAATGGTAATTTTAATTTTACCACCATAGGGCAAAGCAATGGTATTTTGCACCAGCCCTTTTCCAAATGTCTGTTGGCCAATAATAATGCCACGGTCAAGGTCCTGCATGGAACCCGAAACAATTTCCGAAGCGGAAGCAGTATTTCCGTTTACCAGAATAGCCAGGGGAATTTTACGGTCAATTACCGGCCCGGGTGTTTTATAAACCATGTTATTCGATAAAAGCTTACCTTTTGTGGTCACGATAGTTTGCCCTTTTTTAACAAAAATATTGGCAATTTTAACTGCTTCGTTCAACAAACCACCACCGTTGTTACGCAAATCAAGGATGACGCCTTTTATGTCATGATTTTCTTTCAGGCTAATAAAAGCATTACGCACATCGTTGGCAGCATTTGGGCTAAACTGTGTAAGCCGGATATAGCCGATGTCACCACCTACCATGCCATAGTACGGCACATTGGGAATTTTTATTTGTTCGCGGGTAAGGTTTAAAGTTGTGTCTTTGGCTGCACCGAAATGCCGGATAGTAAGTTGAAAATGCGACCCGGGACCACCTTTCAGAAGTTTGCTAACCGCCAGCGAGGACATATCCTTAGCCGACTTCCCGTTGATGGCAATAATTTTATCACCGGCTTTTAATCCGGATTTTTGTGCCGGAAAGCCCTCATAAGGCTCTGTAATAACCACATAATCACCCTGTTTCTGAATCATGGAGCCAATACCGCCATAAATACCACTAAGCATCAGGTTAAAATCGGACATATCCTTTTCGGGAACATAAACCGTGTAGGGATCCATTCCCCTCAGCATATCTTTAATAGCAGTTTGTGTGAGCTGCACCGGATGGATGGTATCCACATAGTTCAGGTTAAGCTGGTTAAGCACGCCTGAGAAAATCTCAATGCTTTTAGCAACTTTAAAATTGTTATTTTCCTGAGCCTTAAGCCCAACGAAGGCCATCAGAAAAAGGCCGGTAATTAAAATATGTTTTTTTATCATAATCAATAATGTTTTAGGGTACAGGGTCGTAACCACTACCTCCCCATGGATTACACGAAAGAATTCTTTTCAATGCCATCCTACCGCCTTTAAAAGGCCCGTATTTTTTGATGGCTTCCACACTGTAAACGGAACAGGTAGGCGTATAACGACATGCGCGACCAATATAAGGTGATAAGGTGTATTGATAAACCCTAATCAGCAAAATAAAAAACTTACCCAGTAACCTAATCATTTTTTTCAAGTAATTGCTGCAAAATTAGGATTATTTTCTTTTCTATCTCGATGTAGTCCATGTGGACCTTTGCCGTGTATATCAAACCGATAAGAAGCTGGTGCCGGCAATTTTTCTCCTGTCCCAGAAGAACAGATTTGTTGCGCCGGTACGCTTCACGCATAAGCCTTTTGATCCGGTTACGATCAACGGCTCTTTTAAAATTTCTCTTGGGAACAGAGATCAAGACTTTTGGGAGGAGCTGCCCATCCGATGCAAGCGGCATATAAAGCACCTTAAACGGGAAGACAAAAAATGATTTTCCGTTTTTAAAAAGCTGATCAATCAACTTTTTTTCGTGCATCCGTTCCTCTTTGGCAAAAGTCTGTTTCAATTTTGTATAATTTTCCACATGCAAAAATACGCGGATTTATCCAATGCTTTTTCACACACGTATAATTAGGGTATAATTTTAAAACTATTTAACGAAATCCGATTTTCCCAGTTTACATGAAAACACTTGTATATTCGCAAATTTTTAGTAAATTAGCAGACATACAGATTTAGTAATGAAATTGTGTTGTAACTTTGTGCGGTAACCTAAAGTTTGTGAACTATGAAAACATTACTTGTAGCTTTCGACTTTTCAAAAAATGCTATCCATGCGCTGGATTATGCTTTGGTTTATGCCCGTAAGATGCATGCCACGGTAGATCTCGTTTGGATTGACAACTCCAGGCCTGCTGACAGCCTTATCCATACTATTGATGAAGAATTGCGCATTGAAAAGAAAAATTATCTGAATAAAATTATTAAAGACTATGCTACACGTTATCCTGATATTTCGTTCGATCTGTACCTGGGAAAAGGGAAAATTTATCAGGAGATCAGCAAGATTGCACGCCGGTTAAAAGCAGAGCTTATCTTCACCGGCACCCATGGAGTTACGGGGTTTGAGGAATTTTGGATTGGCAGCAATGCCTATCGCATCACCACCACGGCTCCCTGTCCGGTTGTTACCGTAAACAACAGTTACGAAATTACCGATGTCGTTTCACAAATTCTTTTACCTGTTGATAGCTCTCTGGAAACCAATGAGAAACTCCCTTTTGCAGCGAATATAGCAGATATTTTTGGCGCTACAATTCAATTGCTCAAAATATACAACACACCACTTAACGTTATCCGTAAGCGTATTGACGGGTTTGCCAAAGAAGCTATTGACTTTCTGGAAAACCGGAAGGTGAATTTCGAAATTGGAGAGACGGAAGTGAACAATATTGTTTCTGGAATCGTATCCTACGCACAGAAAAAAAATATTGACATAATTGCTATTATGACAGAGCAGGGAAACATCACGGCAAACCGTTTCCTTGGTCCTTATGCGCAACAGCTTATCAACACGGCAAAAATACCGGTGATGAGTTTGCGCTCCATGGATTATGATGATGAATAGAAGAATTGTTTGAAGAAAATGAAGATGATAAAAGAAAGAAAAAGAAAAGATTTTTTTATTTTGGCAATGTTTTTACTGATGGCCGGGACACTTTTTGCACAGGACAGTTTGCAAGCAGTTCATGAGGATTTTATTGGAGATGTACGTATCGATACCCTTTTGCAGTTACATGAATTGCAAAACAAAAAGTTTCCGGTTATTCCGGGCTACCGGATTCAGATTTACAAAGAATCGGGAAACGCCGCACTGAACAACGCGCTGGCAATTCGTGATAAATTTGAAAAAAGGTATAGCCTTCCTGCCTACATTACCTTTAATGAACCATACTACAGAGTACGTGTGGGTGATTTCAGAACACGGCTGGATGCTATCCGCTTTCTGGAAAAAATAAAACGGGCCTATCCGTTGGCATGGGAAATAAAAGATGATATTAAAATTCCAAAATAGTTCACTATAAAATTAGGTATCATGGGTAAAAAAATTGTTGTTGGTGTCGATTTTTCCGATTGCTCAATGAATGCACTCGAACATGCTGTTATCATCGCCCACAGAGCAAAGGCAGGCGTCACCATGGTGTGGGCCAACCATCTGGACTATTCCAAAGAAATTTTTTCGGTAGAGCCTGACCACATCCGCGCCGAAGTTCAGGAACGTTTCGTTAAGCTTATTAAAAAGTACAGCCCGCAACTTGCGGCAGGCACCGAGATTGATTACCGCATGGAAAAGGGCAAAGTATATAAAGTAATTTGCCATGTGGCCAAAGAGGTGGACGCTTTCCTTCTTATTGTTGGAACCCATGGCTCATCAGGTTTTGAAGAGTTTTGGATTGGTAGTAATGCCAACCGTATTGTTTCTGCCAGCAAACTCCCCATAATCACCATAAGGGCAGGTGTAGACTCAAACAAGAACCTGAAAATCATTGTTATGCCTTTGGACAGTACCAAAATAACCCGTCAAAAACTTCCCATAACCGCCCTGCTGGCCAAATATTTTGACGCGGAAATTCATATCCTCGGCGTTTATACCTCCACGGTGGATAATATTCGCTACCGTATTAAGAATTACGTAGCACAATCAGAAACGTACTTAAAAGAAAATGGTGTTCGTTACCGTACTGTTTATCTGGATGCCAGCAACATTACCGATACCGTATTGGACTATGCCAAAAAAGTGAATGCCAACCTGATTTCCATCATGACCGAGCAGGAGACGACCACGGCAAATCTCTGGATTGGCCCTTATGCCGCACAAATGGTAAATCACTCTCCCATACCAGTTCTAAGTGTACATATTGAGAATGCCGGATATCTGGTATAAAACAAGCCCTAATAAAAAAACCGGCCAGAAGCCGGTTTTT
>CAYYOW010000036.1:0-19012 GCA_964473395.1 uncultured Lentimicrobiaceae bacterium
GAGTGTACCTGTCTTTCAGGATAACGAGATCTTCAATTTCTCCATGCTGGGAAAAAGCAGCATTGAGGTCATCTTCTGTAACTCCCCAGGCAATATTCCCAACAAAAATTTTTTTTGACATAATATAAAAATAGTTAAAACATAAAAATAATTAAAGCGGCCTATGGTTCAAAATAAACCAGCGGTTGCTTTTAATGCCTACAAACCTAAACAATTTATAATTCGCTATCTCAAAGTTTCCCAATTAATTTTCATTCCCAACCTATTTGTTATGGATATAAATAAGAAATACGTAAAAACGCAAGGGATATTATTACTGTAGATTGCTTAACAAGAATTTATAATTGCACTGATAATCAATGATACTTTTCTGACATTTAATTCATTGTGCTAAAGCAGCTATTAACCTGAGTTCGGTATATGCTTTACTCAGGTTATTACCATAATATGTTTCAGAAATTCGGACTTTACAATGCCCATCATCGTCATACGCTATGCACTGGAAACAGAACCATCTTACAACAAAAGCTGCCGGGCGTTTTTCGTTAACAATTATCGTTCTTTTGCTTACCCACGTCTGCAACTAGATTCCCAATACTTGGAAATTTCGTTTATTTTTGCGATTGAAATTTATAAGCTCATGATTGATCAAAATCAGATTAAAGTCTGGAATAAACAGTTGCAGGGGAAAATACCACAGGAAGTTATTGCCTTTTTTTTAAACCTTTTCAAAGAAAAAATAGCCCTCTCCACGAGTATGGGTCTTGAAGACCAAATACTTACCCATATGGTAAGCGAAATTGACAGGGAAGCGAAGTTTTTTACCCTCGACACGGGACGCCTTTTCCCGGAGACTTACGATTTGATAGACCGGACAGCCAAAAAATATAAAATCACTATTGATGTTTTCTTTCCCGATACTTACGATGTGGAACAGATGGTTGCAGAAAAAGGAATTAATCTGTTTTACGACAGCATCGAAAACCGGAAATTATGTTGTCACCTCCGAAAGATAAAACCTCTTATGCGTGCCACAAAAAATCTGGATGCCTGGATTACCGGACTACGTCGTGGACAGGCTGTAACGCGAAAAGACTTGAATACCATTGAATGGGATAAGACGAATGACCTGGTAAAAATCAATCCACTCATCAACTGGAGTGAAAAGCAAGTGTGGGATTATGTAAACCAGCATAATGTACCGGTGAACCCGTTGCACAAGAAAGGCTTTGCCAGCATTGGCTGTCAACCCTGTACCCGTGCTATCGAGCCTGACGAAGATGTACGTGCCGGCCGCTGGTGGTGGGAAAATCCCGAAACCAAAGAGTGCGGTTTACACAAGCGCTAATCCCCCACCCATGGCATCCCACAGCAGTATTTCACTAAACCGGAATATACTCCGGCTCGCTGTCCCCAACATTGTTAGTAACCTTACTGTCCCACTTTTGGGCATGGCCGATTTTGCGCTTATGGGGCATCTAAAAACAGACAGCGTGGTTTATGTTGGCGCCGTTGCACTGGGAACTACCATCTTCAACGTACTCTACATGAGCCTCGGCTTTCTGCGTATGGGCACCAGTGGTTTCACAGCACAGTCGTTTGGCGCCAGAAACGACAAAGCATTACACCTTGGCTTGCAACGCTCGCTGTTGGTTGCATTACTGCTGGCTATCGGACTTATCCTGCTGCAAGTCCCCATCCAGTGGGTGGCTTTTAAACTTCTCGATGGCAGCACGCAGGTTACCAGCCTGGCGCGGCAGTATTTTTATATCCGCATTTATGCCGCCCCCGCCACCCTCATGTTGTACAGTTTCTACGGCTGGTTTCTCGGCATGCAAAACGCCCGGATTCCCATGGCCATTGCCATCGTGGTCAATAGCGTAAACATTGGCCTCAACTTCCTGTTTGTCTATGCTTTCCACATGCACTCCAATGGTGTGGCGCTGGCCAGCGTGATTGCCCAATACACAGGATTACTGTTAGCCATTTGGTTTCTTTTTAAAAAATACAAAGCCTTTGCACGACGAATTGCATTAAAAATTCTCCTGAAAAAAGAGGGACTGATGATCTTTTTCAAAGTCAATGGCGACATTTTTATAAGAACGTTGTTGCTGATTTTTGTTCTCACCTTTTTCACCGGCATGTCGGCACGGATAGGTAACAAGATATTGGCTGTAAACACTTTGCTATTCCAGTTTTTCTTTTTCTTTTCTTACTTTGCCGATGGATTTGCTTTTGCCGGAGAAGCCCTTGCCGGGAAAGCCAAAGGCTCCGGGAGCTTCGTGCTGCTGAGAAGCACCGTAAACCGCCTCTTTGTATGGGGTCTCGGCATCGCGCTGCTGACGGGCACAATCTATTTAGTCGGGTTGAAATACTTCATGTATATTCTTACCGATAACAAGGATATACTGAATCTCGCAAAAGAATACTATTGGTGGGTTGTCCTGCTACCACTTACTGGCATAGCCGCTTTCATCTGGGATGGTATTTACGTGGGCGTTACCGCGGCCAAAGCCATGCGAAATACCATGATCTTGTCGGCAGTTGTTGTTTTTCTGCCGGCTTTTTACCTCCTTTTCCCTTTGTTGGGTAACCACGGTTTATGGTTGGCTTTGCAACTCTTTATGATCAGCCGTGGCCTCAGCATGTGGTTCCTCTCACGGCGGGCGGTGTACAAGCTTTGAAAAATCGATTCCGATTTTCCATCCTTTTGTTTTTTTTAGTGTGTACCGACACCAAAGGACAAAATGACACCTCCCTCCTTTTGGCACAGCGTTTGATTTGCCTTGAACCACACAATTTATTGAATCAAAAACACAGAAGATATGACGACACAGAAAGGGAAAATCGATATCCAGACAGAGAATATCTTTCCCATTATCAAGAAATTTCTTTATTCTGATCATGAGATTTTTCTCAGAGAACTGATTTCCAATGCGGTAGATGCTACCCAAAAGCTCAAAACACTCTCTTCCATGGGGAAAGTAAAAGATGAGCTGGGCGATTTAACCATCCACGTGGTAATTGACAAAAAGAATAAGACACTCACCGTCAGCGACCGTGGTATCGGCATGACCGGCGAAGAGGTGGAGAAATATATCAACCAGATTGCTTTTTCCAGTGCCGAAGAATTTGTAAAAAAGTTTAAAACCAAATCGGAAGCCGAACAAAATGCACTTATCGGCCATTTCGGACTGGGATTTTACTCCTCGTTCATGGTCTCCGACAAAGTGGTTATCAACACTAAAACTTACAAAAAAGGCGGTAGCACCAAAGCCGTTCGCTGGGAGTGCGATGGAAGTCCTGAATACACCATGACCGACTCGGACAAAAAAGATCGTGGAACGGAAATAATCCTACACATCAGCGATGAGAACAAAGAATTTCTCGAAGATTACCGCGTGGAAGAGCTACTGAAGAAATATTGTAAATTTCTTCCCGTTCCCATCCAGTTCGGCATGGAAACCATTTCTGAACCTGTTGAAGGCGAAAAAGACAAAGATGGCAACCCCAAAACCAAAGAGGTTAAACGACCAAAAATCATCAACAACCCGGAACCTTTATGGAAAAAATCACCATCCGAGGCCAAAGAGGAGGAGTACAAAGCCTTTTATCGCGAACTCTATCCCATGAGTTTTGAAGAGCCACTTTTTCATATCCATCTGAACGTGGATTACCCTTTTAACCTGACCGGTATTTTGTATTTCCCAAAAGCAAAAAAGGACTACGAGTTGCAACGCAACAAAATCCAGCTTTACAGCAATCAGGTTTTTATCACTGACTCGGTGGAAGGTATTGTCCCCGAATTCCTCACGCTGCTGCATGGAGTGATTGATTCTCCCGATATCCCGCTGAACGTAAGCCGTTCGTATCTGCAAAGCGACCATAATGTAAAAAAGATATCTGGATATATCACCCGAAAAGTAGCTGACAAACTGGCTGAGCTTTTTAAAGCCGACCGGAAAAGCTTTGAAGAAAAGTGGGACGATATTAAGGTCTTTATCGAGTACGGAATGATTTCCGAACCGAAATTCTATGACAAAGCTGAAAAGTTTGCACTGCTGAAAAATACCGATGGTAAATATTTCACACTGGACGAATACCAGAAAGAGATTGAAAAAGCACAGAAAGACAAAGATAAAAAGTTGGTTTATCTTTATGCCACCAACGTTGACGAGCAATACACCTATATCCAAAATGCCAAAGAGCGCGGCTATGATGTGCTGCTAATGGACGGTGTACTGGACCCTCATTTTATCAATACGCTGGAACAAAAGCTCACTGATTCTTCCTTTGCCCGTGTAGATTCAAACACCATCGACAAACTGATTGTAAAGGAAGAAGAAGCGCCATCGAAACTAGATGATAAGCAAAAAGAAAAAATCAAAGCTGCGTTTGAACGGAACATCGACAAGAAGCAATTTGAGGTGAGTTTTGAGAATTTGAGCGAAACGGAAATGCCGGTTACCATCATCCAAAATGAGTTTATGCGCCGCATGAAAGATATGGAAGCCATTGGCGGCAGTCCTATGATGGGGATGGGCAGCCTCCCCGACACTTTCAATCTTGTTATCAACACAAACAACTCACTTATTAGTAAAATTCCAGAGCTGGAAGATGAAAAAAAAGCAGATGAACTTATTCGTCAAATATACGATCTGGCAAGACTTTCTAAAAACCTGCTAAAAGGTGAAGAGTTGGATAAGTTTGTAAAAAGAAGTGTAAAATTAGTGAATTAAATACGGAATACAAACGTTTGCAAGACATGGAAAAGTTTGAATCTACCTCTTTTCCTTTTATGAAAATACATGCTTGCAACTGATAAAACAACATGGAGTAAATTAATAAATAGTACATTAGCAAAATATTTGAAACATATGAAAAAATCCTGGATAATTATTATTGTCATAGCTGTTGCTCTTTTCCTTTTGTACGGATGGGTTAGCGGCTCTTACAACGAGATGGTCAACAAGTCGGAAGCCGTAAAAGCGCAATGGTCGCAAGTAGAAAATGTTTACCAGCGCCGTGCCGATCTCATTCCCAATTTGGTAAATACCGTTAAAGGTTATGCCACACACGAAAAGGAGACATTGGAAGGCGTTATCGAAGCTCGCTCCAAGGCTACTTCAGTAACTATTGATGCCAATCATCTTAATCCTCAGGCATTACAACAATTTCAGAAGGCCCAGGACGGGCTTTCACAGGCGTTGTCGCGACTCATGGTGGTGGTAGAACGGTATCCTAACTTGAAAGCCAACCAAAATTTCCTGGAATTACAGGCACAGTTGGAAGGAACAGAAAACAGAATTGCCGTTGAGCGTCGCCGTTTCAACCAGGAAACCCAGGCTTACGACGTCTATATTAAATTGTTTCCTGGAAATATTTTAGCCAACCTGTTCGGATTCACTGAAAAACCCTATTTCAAGGCTGAAAAAGGTGCTGAGAAAGTACCAAAGGTAAAATTTTAACCAAAAGAAAGGGAAAACTATGAGTCCTACAGCAAAAAGATTCTTCACCAAAGAAGAACAGGAACGTATTATGAGTGCTATTCTCAACGCGGAACTGGACACATCAGGCGAGATCAGGGTTCACATCGAATCGATTTTCAAAGGCGATGTTAAGGATCGTGCTGCATTCATTTTCAATAAACTGAAAATGAACCGTACTGAGCTGCGCAACGGTGTTTTGTTTTACCTTGCCGTGAAAAGCCACAAGTTTGCCATCCTTGGCGACGTGGGCATAAACAAAGAGGTCCCTGAGAATTTCTGGAACGATATCAAAGAGAAGATGGCAGAATATTTCAAAGAAAACAAATTTACAGAGGGGCTTGTTTATGGCATCAGGGAAACTGGCGCTCATTTGAAAAAACATTTCCCTTACCATCTGGATGACATTAATGAATTGTCCGATGACATATCTTTTGGAAAATAGTACAAAAAAAGGACAACAGCAAATGAAAAAAATTAAAATCTCCGGTCTGTTATTTTTAGTACTGCTGCTTTTTGTCGGGCAGCTCATGGCATCGGATATTCCGCCTAGGCCCAATCCTCCACGGCTGGTCAATGATTTTGCCGGAATACTAACTCCTCAACAACAACAAAGCCTCGAATATTCATTGCGCTATCTAAACGACTCTACCTCTAACCAGATTGTTGTGGTCACGGTAAAATCGCTCAACGGTATGTCGCCGGATATGTTTGCTACCGAGTTGGGACAACAATGGCATGTGGGGCAAAAGAAATTTGATAATGGTATCGTCGTTCTCGTAAAACCCAAATACGGCAACAGCCGTGGACGTGCTTTTATTGCCACAGGCTACGGTCTTGAATCGGTCATCCCTGATGCCACGGCAAAGAGAATTGTTGAGTTCGAGATGATTCCCAGCTTTAAGCGGGGCGACTATTACGATGGTATTCGAAAAGCTACTGTCACGTTAATGAAACTCTCTTCGGGTGAGATCAGCGCCAAAGGATACAACAAAACACACAAAAGCAAATCACCCATCGCTGGTCTTGTGCCAATTATTGTTATAATCCTTATCTTTATTTTAATCCGCGTTAGCAATGCCCGTTCGTACAGCGTAGGAAGAGGCACCTCTTTCTTCACTGCATTCTTGCTGGGAAGCATGCTTGGTGGCAGTTCTCATTCAGGAAGCTGGAATGATTTCTCAGGCGGAGGCTCTGGAGGTGGTTTTGGTGGTGGCTTTGGAGGCTTCGGTGGAGGCAGTTTTGGAGGTGGAGGTGCCGGTGGCAGTTGGTAATACCTTTCTCACAAACATTCGTTGAAAAGTTTCTAAATTAACACGCTTATTTCTTGAGCGTTAAGATAAATATTCTATCTTTGCACCCAATTTTTTTGAAAGAGATTCAGTAAAATGATAAACATAACACTACCGGATGGTTCGGTAAAGCAGGTTGCCAAAGGCAGTACAGCTTTGGATATAGCTCGCCAAATAAGCGAAGGGCTTGCCCGTAATGTACTAGCAGCCAAGGTGGATGGTAAAGTGGTAAACGCCACAATGCCTCTTGAAGAAGATGCAGCATTGCAGCTTCTGACCTGGAACGACCGGGAAGGGAAATCCACCATGTGGCATTCCTCGGCACATCTTATGGCTGAAGCCATAGAAATGCTTTATCCAGGTGTAAAATTTGGTATTGGTCCCGATATCGAAAACGGTTTTTACTACGATATTGATTTCGGTGATTACGACATCTCCGAAAAGGATTTTCCCAACATTGAGAAAAAAATACTGGAACTCGCCCGCGAGAAACAGCAATTTATCAGGAAAGAGGTTTCCAAAGCTGATGCCCTTGCCTATTTCAAGCAAAAAGGCGATGAATATAAAATGGAGCTTATTGCCGATCTGGAAGATGGCGAAATAACTTTTTACGAGAGTGGCTATTTCACCGACCTGTGCCGCGGACCGCACATCCCTAACACCGGTTTTATCAAAGCTGTTAAGCTTATGAAAGTGGCAGGAGCTTATTGGCGTGGTGACGAAAACCGGAAGCAGCTAACTCGTATTTACGGCATTACTTTCCCAAAGAAAAAAGAGCTGACCGAATATCTCGAGTTGCTGGAAGAGGCAAAGAAAAGGGACCATCGTGTGCTCGGCAAAGAGCTTGAACTCTTTACCTTTTCGCAGAATGTTGGCCTGGGGCTCCCCTTGTGGCTTCCCAAAGGTGCCCAACTGAGAGAGTTGCTGGAACAATATCTGAAAAAAGTGCAGCGCGCCGCCGGTTATCAGCCGGTTATTACACCCCATATTGGCAATGTAAACCTTTACAAAACCTCCGGACATTACCAAAAATACGGCGAAGAGTCTTTTAAGACTATCAAAACTCCCGTGGAAGGCGAAGAGTTCTTTTTAAAACCCATGAACTGCCCGCACCACTGCGAAATTTACAAATCGAGTCCGCACTCATACAAAGAGCTGCCTATCCGTTATGCCGAATTCGGAACTGTTTACCGTTACGAGCAAAGCGGTGAATTACATGGACTTACAAGGGTGAGAGGCTTCACACAGGATGATGCACATATTTTCTGCACACCCGACCAGATTAAAACAGAATTCAACGGTGTTATCGACATCATTGAAAAGATATTTACCGCTTTGGACTTCAATGATGTGATTATTCAGATTTCGTTGCGCGACCCCGACCATCTCGAGAAATATATCGGAACAGATGAAAACTGGGAAAAAGCAGAAAAAGCTATTACCGAAGTTGCCAAAGAGCGTCATCTGAATACCATAACCGAGTATGGCGAAGCTGCTTTTTACGGTCCTAAGATGGACTTTATCGTACGCGATGCCATTGGACGCAAGTGGCAGCTCGGAACCATTCAGGTAGATTATAACCTGCCCGAGCGTTTTGACTTGACATACGTGGGCGCCGACAACGAGAAACACCGTCCGGTAATGATTCACCGTGCACCTTTTGGCTCCATGGAGCGGTTTGTAGCCGTACTTATCGAGCACTGTGCCGGTAATTTTCCTTTGTGGCTGACACCAGTCCAGGCGATCATCCTGCCAATAAGCGAAAAATATACAACATACGCCAAAAAAGTATTAAATTTGCTGACGAATTTAAATGTGCGTGCCGAGCTGGATGACCGGAATGAAAAAACCGGAAGAAAAATCAGAGATGCGGAGATGAAGAAAGTTCCATTTATGCTGATTGTAGGCGAGAAAGAAGAAGAGAGCAACCAAGTTTCGGTAAGGAAACACAAAGAAGGCGATTTGGGAGTTATGAGTATTGAAGATTTTGCTGAAAAAGTAAACGAAGAAGTAAACGATTTAATGAATATTAACCAATAAGGAGGGTAAAAAAATAGCTAAGTACAGAGGAAGAGGCAGAGGCCCCAGATATGTCAAAAGAGAAGACCCGAACAAAATCAACGGGCGTATTACATCTCCCATTGTAAGACTGGTTGGAGAAAACGTTGAAACCGGGATCTATCAGCTGCGTGAGGCTCAGGCAAAGGCAGATGAATTGGGTTTGGATTTGGTGGAAATTTCTCCCAAAGCCAACCCACCTGTTTGTAAAATAATGGACTATAAAAAGTACCTTTACGAACAGAAAAAGAAACAAAAAGAGATTAAAGCCAAAACGGCAAAAGTGGTACTGAAAGAAATCAGGCTCGGACCGAACACCGATGATCATGATTTTAATTTTAAACTTAAACATGCCACAAAGTTTTTGCAGGACGGCTCTAAAGTCAAGGTTGACGTATTCTTTAGAGGGAGATCGATTATTTATAAAGACAAAGGAGAATATATTTTGTTACGTTTTGCTCAGGAGTTGGAAGATTATGCCAAAGTGGAACAACTTCCAAAACTTGAAGGAAAACGGATGATAATGATTTTATCAGCAAAGAAATCAGATAAGAAATCAAATTAAAAACTAGTTATATTAACCATTAAAAAATCATTTTGAGCTATGCCAAAAATGAAAACAAAATCCGGTGCAAAGAAGAGATTCGTGCTGACGGGCTCCGGTAAAATCAAAAGGAAACATGCGTACAAAAGTCACATTCTGACGAAGAAGTCAACCAAACGTAAACGTAATTTAACTTACTTTACAATTATTGACAAAGCCGATGAAAAGAACATTCGTCGCATGATTCTAGGATAAATTAAATCAATTGTTTAATTTTGTTATAGCCCTGTAAAGTTTCCCGGCATGTATCGGGAGCGCTATAACGGAAAAAATTTAAAAAAATGCCAAGATCAGTTAACACTGTCGCCTCAAGAGCGCGCAGAAAAAAGGTAATGAAAGAGGTCAAAGGACAATTTGGCCGTAGAAAAAATGTTTGGACGGTTGCGAAAAACGCTTACGAAAAAGGCCTCTCCTATGCCTACCGTGACAGACGAACCAAAAAACGTAATTTCCGTGCACTGTGGATTCAGCGCATCAACGCAGGTGCCCGCCTTCACGGGATGTCCTATTCGGAATTAATGGGAAAACTTCACGCCAAAGACATCAACCTGAACCGTAAGGTTCTTGCCGACCTGGCCATGAATAATCCCGAAGCTTTTAAAGCCATTATTGATGCTGTGAAATAAACAGACGAAAAAGCTTATATGAAAAAAGCCTATCTGAATTTCAGATGGGCTTTCTTATTTTCAAGTCTTTCCCTATGCCGGGAAAGAGGCTTATTGCTATTTTTTCTTTAACTCCCAATAATAATCATCCTCCCCTTTTCGTATTCCATCAGAAGACAGTTGTAACCAGTAAGCAGGTGTAACAACCTTATCATCAAGTGTTTTCAACCGGAGTTCATAAACGTAAATCACAGGGTTAAACAAGATATCCGTAACCCCCATGACGAAGGTCTTCCCTTCTTCATCGCTTTGTTCGACCTTTACATCAAAACCGTTGTGAGCCAACAGCTTCTTCAGGAATTCAGCCCTGCTTTTAGAAAGATTTTCTTCTACAAGGCTGCATCGAACCCCTTCGATTTCTTTTATGATATGTTTTCCCTGAGTTAAAGGCATTTGAAGGATATTATTAGATTAAAAAAGAAGATGACTTATGGACATAATGTATTCGAAGATATCGCCGGCAAAACCAATGAAAAACAGACCTGCCACACATAGCAACAGACTTAACCGCATGAAATTAGAACTGCGGAAATAAGGTATCGGTGTATCGTTTTTGTCAATAAACATGGCTTTTACCACGCCGAGATAATAGTACAAAGAAACAGTTGCATTCAGAACGGCAATCAATATCAGGATAAAGTATCCCTGACTACCGGCAGAGGTGAACAAAAAGAATTTGCCAAAGAATCCGGCAATCGGTGGGATACCAGCCAACGAAAATAGCGCAAGCATCATAACAAGGCTAAGTTTGGGATTGGTTGAATAAAGTCCGTTATAACCGGAAATTGTTTCCACACCTGAGGCATTGGAAATTGCAGACGCCACGCCGAAAGCACCCAGGTTGGTAAACACGTAAATCAAAATAAAATAGACAACGGAAGTCATTCCAAGGCTGCCTGTACCCATGATACCCACCAGGATAAAACCGGCTTGTGCAATAGAAGAAAAGGCCAGAAAACGCTTAATATTATCCTGGCGCAAGGCGAAGAGGTTACCCACCGTCATAGTGAGCACAGCCAAAGCATAGAGGGCTGTTTCCCAGAGATCGGTAATGTTCTTAAAAACTTTATAAAGAATAATGGTAAAGATAAAAACAGCCGCTCCTTTGGAAACTACAGAAAGGTAAGCCGTAACGTTTATCGGCGCTCCTTCGTAAACATCAGCTGTCCATAGATGGAAGGGAACCAGCGAAATTTTAAATCCCATAGCGCTGACAAAGAAAATAAACCCTAATATGATAAGCGGAGAAGCAGTAACGTTTTTGGCAATATCAGAAAAATAGATCGAGCCGGTGGCACCGTAAATTAAGGAGATTCCGAAAAGCAGTACGCCTGAGGATACAGCAGAGAGCAAGATAAGCTTCACCCCTGCTTCTGCCGAACGGCTTTTGTATCTGTCGTAAGCAACCAGCCCGGCAATAGGGATAGAAGCTGTTTCCAGCCCGATAAAGAAGGTTAAAAAGTCTCCGGAAGAAACCATGAAATCCATTCCCAGCAATGTCAAAATTATCAACACAAAGAATTCGCCTATCTTTTCGGCATTTTCTGCCTTTTTCAGATAACCATCCGATTGCAGGAAAACGATGAGCACGGCCATGTTTAAAATATCCTTAAAAAGATCCGTGAGTGCATTTCCCTGAAATGCCCCACCGAAAAGGACTCCCGGTTTTACGGGAAGAAAACCAATCAACATCGAAATTGCAAAAAGCAATAACGAGAATTTGATTAGGTAGGTTTTCTTTTCGCTACTCGTAAAAAGATCTACCATCAATATTATTAATGCGACCACCAGCAGAAGTATTTCGTGGCGCATAAGAAAGATATATCTAAAGTCCATTATTCCTGATATTTATTACGTATCTTTTTCAAATTCAATTTAATGCAAATAAGCTGTAAGTCTTTCCATAATAGGTTGCAGACTGTTCAAAATGGTATCGGAGAGCCACAACGGCAAAACGCCTATCCCAACAACGGCAATCACTAGTGTGATCGTACTTAGCTTTTCAGACCAAGTGGCATCCTTGAGATGTAGGTGAGCCTCATTTTTAATAGGACCCAAAAGTATTTTCCCCACAACCCGCAAGATATATACCGCTGTAATAACAATGGAAGACACAACGATGACGGAGGCAACACGATGGAATAAATCAGAATGCTGGAATGCACCGACAAAAATTGTCATTTCGGCTACAAAGCCACTGAATCCGGGTAACCCCAGCGATGCAAAACCGGCAATCATATAAGTGACGGCGAGGAAAGGCATGACCTTCATCAGCCCACCCATTTCCCTGATATCGCGTGTGTGGGTCCGTCCGTATATCATACCAATCAAAGCAAAGAACAGTGCCGTAACCAGGCCGTGTGAAATCATCTGTAAAATGGCTCCATCCATGGCAATTTTATTCATCATCAAAAGGGCAAAAAGGATAAGCCCCACATGGCTAACCGAGGAATAAGCATTGATAAACTTCAGGTCTTTTTGCATGATAGCACCCAAGGCTCCGTAAACCACACTTATTGATGTCAGAATAATGAATATCCAAGCCAGCTGGGTAGCCGCTTCAGGCATCAGGTAAATAGCAATCCGGAAACACCCATAAGCCCCTAGTTTCATCAATACGCCGGCATGAAGCATTGATACTGCTGTAGGCGCCGAAGCATGACCACTTGGTGACCATGTGTGAAGGGGAAAAAGTGCCGCCAGTACGCCGAATCCAACAAACGTAAGAGGAAAAAAGAAACGCTGAGCGGCTATAGGGATATGAACTTTAGCAATCTGAAGTATATTAAAGGTGTAAGCACCACCGTTTGGCGCCGAATTAAAATAAATTCCGAGGATTCCAACCAAAAGTAGTGCCGACCCACCCATCAACATCAGCGTAAGCTTCATAGCCGAGGCCTCTTTTGGTCCGCTTCCCCATATTCCTATGAGAAGGTACATGGGGATTACCGCTAACTCATAAAAGAGAAACATGGTAAACAAATCGAGTGAGATGAAAAAACCAAAAACCCCTGTAGAGAGCAATATAAGCGAGATGAAAAACTCACGCGAAAGGAATTCCATCTCCCAGGAGGCAAAGACACCAGCGAAAATAACAATGGCCGTTAGCGCTATCATTGCGACAGCAATGCCATCTACGCCGATGAAATAATGGATATTCAAACTGGGATACCAGCTATAATCTGCCGTCAAAACCATCTCGTGCAAATTACCCGCACCGCGAAGTGATAAGTAGTAAAATACCAGAAAAACAGCCAGTAATAGCTGGATTCCCATCCCTACAGCCGACACCAGCCGGGCTCCTTTGAGATCTTTGGTAAATAAGATTCCCGTGATAGTTAAAACAGGAACCAACACAAATAGACTCAGAAAATTCACCTGTTATATATTTTAAATTTAAACTTTGTTCAACTTTATTAAATTAATTACCCCTTTTAATGATACCCCAATGAGTACAGTAAAAAGAGAGCCAATAGTACTGAGCCGGCAACAAAAACAAAAGCATATTGCTGAAGCTCACCTGATTGCAGACCTTTTATTTTATAAGATATTTTCATTGTTACCGTCCCGATACCAATCATAAACGCATCCACTACGTTGCGGTCGAACCATGCGATTGGTTTTGCTATTCGGTTGAATATTATCTTTTTGGTAACAAAGATATAGACCTCGTCAATATAGAACTTGTTGAATGTGGTTGTGTAAAGTACTCCCATCCTCCTGGCAATTCTGGCGGGCATCTCGTTCTCTTTTTTGTACAATATCCAAGCTGCCGCTATTCCTAGCAGTCCAATGGCTACCGAAGGCAGAGACACCATGATGTCCATTCCCTCAGCAAAAGGTTTCATATTGGAAGTTACAAAATCGTGAAAGGGAATGAATCCTCCAAAAGTGGCTCCGAGTGCCAGAAAGATTAACGGAATAGCCATATTCCAAGGCGCCTCGTGGGGTTTATGTTCATATTTTGTATCTTTTCCCCAGAAGATATTGAAGTAAAGACGGAAGATATAGAATGAAGTAAGACCAGCGGTAATATATTCCACATAGAACAGCAACTTATTGGATTCAAATGCAGCAACCAAAATCTCATCTTTACTAAAAAAGCCTGCAAAAGGAGGTATTCCCGATATGGCAAGACTTGCCGCGAGAAAGGTGATATGGGTGATGGGCATATACTTGCGTAAGCCACCCATATCTTTCATCATATTTGAATGTACAGAATGAATGATAGCACCGGCACCCAAAAAGAGCAGCCCTTTAAACATGGCATGCGTAAAGAGATGAAACATGGAAGCCGTAAAACCCAGTCCGGCTTTTCCACCATATCCTGAAACCCCAAGTGCCACCATCATATAACCAATCTGTGACAAGGTAGAATAGGCCAAAACCCTTTTGATATCGTTTTGGGTAATAGCGATGATAGCAGCAAAGAGTGAGGTAAAGCCACCAACATAACCGATAAAAATCAACACATCGGGTGCCTGAAAGTGGTATATAGGAAACAAACGGGCAACAAGATAGACACCAGCTACCACCATAGTGGCAGCATGTATCAGGGCTGATACGGGAGTAGGTCCTTCCATGGCATCGGGGAGCCATATATGTAATGGGAACATGGCAGATTTACCCGCAGCGCCTATGAAAATAAGGCTCATAGCCCATGTGATACCCGAAACGCCCAGAAAGCTCACTCCTGCAATTCCGGCAAATAGGCTGGTTCCGGGCTGGGTTAGCTTATCAAAGTCGAAAGTACCTGTATAGTAGGATAGTATAAGTATCCCAACCAAAAAGCCGAGATCGGCAAAACGGGTAACAATAAAAGCTTTTTTTGCCGCTGCAACCGCGGAAGGTTTATCGTAATAAAAGCCAATAAGCAGGAAAGAAGAAACGCCCACCAGCTCCCAGAAAATATACAGTTGAAAAATATTTGTGGCCAAAACAACGCCAAGCATAGCGAAAGTAAACAGAGACAAAAAGGCATAGAACCGCTGAAATCCCTTTTCTCCTTCCATATATCCGAGGCTGTAAATATGCACCATAAAAGAGACAGTGGTAACAACCACAAGCATCATTATAGAAATAGGATCCAACAACACGCCCATGTGGATCTGCAAAGTACTGGTAAAAGAAAGCCAGAGCATGTTGACAGGAACAATGGTATGGTAGCCATTTGCGGATGCCGTTACAAAGAAGTACTGGTATGCTGCAAATAACGACAGGAAAAAGGAGATTCCCAGTCCTATGGTTCCTATCACCCCGGAAACAATCGGCTTCCACTTCATCCCAAGCAACCCTGTGATAAGGAAAACGACCAGCGGAATTAATGGAATTAATATTGTATATGAAAAATCAGTCATGGTAAAAACGGTTTTAATATTTCATTTCGTTCACGTTATCTGCTTCAATATTGTTAATCCGCCGATAAATGTTAATAATGAGAGCTATTGCCACAGAAGCCTCCGCTGCGGCGACACCTACAATAAAAAGCGAAAAAAAATGTCCCTGTAGCTGGTCGGGATAGAGGTAGCGGTTAAAAACCAAAAAATTAATCACGACCGAATTAAGAATCAATTCCACCGACAACAGTATTGTAATCAGGTTCTGACGGATTATGAAGCCAGCAATTCCGATAAAAAACATTAGGGTGCTGACAATTAGAAAATGATAAATTGATATTCCCTGTATCATAATATTTCTGATTTTTGATTTTTTTCCTTTTTGACAACAACAATAGCTGCAATCATAGCGGCGAGCAACAAAACACTGATAATCTCGAAGGCTAAAACATAGCCATTTTTCCCCATACCGAGAAGCTGATTTCCAATAAGATGCATATCAACCGGTGCCGTTTTAACGCCAGTCCCTTTCACAAAGTTATGCGAAAGCAACGTCCACAAGGTCATGGCACCGCCAACAACAAGTGCTATTATTCCCATCCATAACTTCCATGGAGCCGGCTTTTTGAACTTTTCGCTAATATGGCTGGTAAGCAAAATACTAAAGATGATCAAAACAACTATACCACCTGCATAGAGTGTGAGCTGTACTGCCGCCAGAAATTGATAATTCAGCATAAAGTAGAATCCCGCGGTGGCCACCAGAACAAACAATAAATATATGGCAGCTCTGAGCATTTTCCGGGTAGTTACCGTTAACACCGAGAACGTAAGAATAATGCCTGCTAACAAATAAAACATGAGAATATTAAGCGTCATGATTTAGCCTCCTTCTTTTTAAGTGATGAACCCGGTTTGTTTAAAACTTTGGTCAACTTTGATCTGTCAAACACGGCATGTTCAAAGTCCTGTCCCCAATCTATGGCATCAAACGGACATGTTTTAATGCACAACTCACAGAAGGTACACATGGATAAGCGATAAATATGTTTATCAATTGCTCGAACCATTTTACCTTCCTCATTGGGAACTTTTTTAGTAATAATCTCAATGGCGCCGTTGGGACAGTTTAGTTCGCAAATACCGCATCCGGTACAATGGTGTTGGTTGTTTTCGTCGTGGGGCATAACGACTTCTCCTTTGAACCGTTCTTCCATTTTGAGGGTCTCCCGATTCTCCGGATACTGTTCCGTAACAATTTCACCCGGGCTCACAAAGTATTTTCCGGTTACCCGCATGCCCGCCCATAAGGAGCTAACCCCTTTATAAATGTCGGTAAAATATTTTATAACACTATTCATTTCGATTTCCTATTTTCAGTTAAAAATACCAGCCCATCAGTACCACGAAAGAGATGAGTACGATATTCAGCAAACTCAACGGCAAGAGGTATTTCCATTCCAGATTTAACAGCTGGTCGATACGCAAACGCGGGAAAGTCCATTTGAACCACATAATCAGATAAATAATAAAAAAGGTTTTTCCGAAAAACCAAATAACGGAAGGGATATAATCCATAATCCCGTTAAAAGCTTCCCAATGGCCTATGTGAAAAGGCATCCAACCACCTAAGAACAAGGTAGCCGCAATAGCAGCAACGATAAACATATTGATGTACTCGGCCAAAAAGAAGAAAGCAAATTTAATACCCGAATATTCCGTATGAAATCCTGCCGTTAGTTCCGACTCGGCTTCGGCAAGATCGAATGGGCCACGGTTGATTTCGGCCGTACTCGCAATTAAATAAATAATAAAAGCAATAAGCGCCGGAATATGTCCTTTAAATATCCACCATCCGTTGGCCTGACTTTCCACTATGGTGGATAGCTGCATGGAGCCCGAGAAAACTACAATAGCAAGCAGCGACAATCCCACAGAGAGTTCGTAGCTAACTATCTGCGCACCACTACGCATGGCACCAATGAGTGAATATTTGTTATTGCTGGACCAGCCGGCAATCAGAACGCCTATAATTCCCAAAGAGGAAACGGCTATGATATAAAAAATTCCGATATTAAAATCGATGGCCTGCAAACCTTTAGCAAAAGGCAAAGCCGCCATGGCCATAAAAGAGACGATAATTACAATGAAAGGGGCCAGGTTAAAGAGAAAACTATCGGCATTTTTAATTGGTATTAACTCCTTGGTAATTAACTTTATAAAGTCGGCAACCGTTTGAAAAATGCCCCACTTCCCTACCCTGTTGGGGCCGATACGGTTTTGCATCACTGCACAAACTTTACGCTCAAGATACACAAGGAAAAGACCAAGCAGCGCGTAAAATATTAAAAACAACAGGCCTATTAAAACAAATTCCGTTGCAACAGCAAGCCAAGGTGACATGACTGCATGCAGACTTTTGTCAATGTTTGCCGTTAAAGTTGAAAAACTATAAATATCCAACAACATATTATTCAGGTTTATCGGTCAATATCGGGGATTACCAAATCCAGAGAACCGCTAATGGCTACAAGGTCAGCAATCAAGCCCCCTTTAGCCAAAGTGTTCAGAACAAAAAGGTTACTAAAATTAGGCGAACGGAATTTTACGCGGTAAGGAAACTTCTTCCCATCGCTTACAATGTAAACGCCCAATTCGCCCCGGGCTGTTTCCACGCGCTGGTAATATTCTCCTTCCGGAAGTTTGACAACGGGTTTCATCTTTGCAGTGAAATCTCCTTCAGGAATATTATCTGCCACTTGTTCGAGAATATTTAAAGATTCTTCCATCTCTTCCATACGAACGAGATAGCGAGAAAAGGCATCGCCTTCGTGGTTAAGAACTTCCTTAAATTTTATCTCATTATAGAGGCCATAAGGAGCTGTTTTGCGCACGTCACACGAAAACCCAGAACCTCTGCCCGAAGGGCCTGTAACGCCAAAGGCAATCGCCGTTTCGCGCGACATCTGTCCGATTCCCTTAGTACGGTTATGGAAAATGACATTATCAGTCAACAGTTGCTTGTACTCCGGAAGTTTTTTGCGGAAATACCGGACAAATTCCATGATGTGCTTTTGAAAGTTGGGATGAACATCGTGCATCAGTCCCCCGGGGGTGTTAAAGCTGTGTAGCAAACGGGAGCCAAAAGATTCTTCAAAAATGGCAAGAATCTTTTCCCGGTCACGCATACCATAAAAAAAGGTTGTCAAAGCACCCAGGTCCATACCGAAAGCACTCCACCACAAATGATGCGATGCAAGACGGGAGAGCTCATCTAAAATGAGTCGAATATACTTAACTCGTTGAGGAACTTCTATTCCGAGGCCATTTTCAACAGCAAGACATATCGCTTCGTTGTTCATGTGAGCCGAAAGATAATCCATCCTATCAGTAAGATGAATGATTTGCTTGTACGTGTCCGCTTCGCACATCTTTTCAATGGCTCTGTGAATATATCCAATGTGGGGAATCAAATATTTAACGGTTTCTCCGTTCAGGCAGACTTCCAATCTCAGAACACCGTGGGTAGAGGGATGCTGAGGCCCCATATTAACGATATAATCCTCGTCTT
>CAYYOW010000037.1:0-18825 GCA_964473395.1 uncultured Lentimicrobiaceae bacterium
TGGTACCGGCGAGGACGTAGTCGGTTTTGGAGGAGATGGAGCTGATATTTTTGCCGCCAAAGTGCTCTATCAGTGCCTTGATTTCGTCGCGCGAATGACGCTCGAACACGCCGCTGACCACAAAAGATTTTCCCTGTAGTAACTGCGGTGCCGAAACTTGTGTCTCGGTAAGTTCCATTTGTATTCCGTGTGCTTTCAGTCGTTCCACTATCTCACGGTGGACAGGTTTTTGGAAAAACAAAATGACTGATTCGGCAATTTTATCTCCAATCTCTTCCACTTGGATCAGCTCCTCAAAAGTGGCGGCCATAAGACGGTCGATGGTTTTGAAATATGCTGCCAGTTTTTTGGCAACCGTTTCGCCAACATAACGAATGCCCAACGCATAAAGTACGCGTGGAAACGGTACGTTTTTGGATTGTTCGATGCCTTTGATGATATTTTCAGCTGTCTTTTCGCGAAAGCTAAGGCGCTTTTCCTTTTTGCCTTCTTCGGCAGGGATTACTTTTTCAAGTCCCAGAATAGTTTTGTATGTCAGGTCGTAAAGGTCAGCTACATTTTTCACCAGCCTGTGGTCGTACAACATTTCAATTTTGCCTTCGCCGAGGCTGTCGATGTTCATCGCTTTGCGCGAAATAAAATGCTCCAGCTTACCTTTGATTTGCGGAGGACAATTGTCCTCGTTGGGACAATAGTGGGCTGCTTCGCCCTCTTTCCGTACCAGCAATGTCCCGCACTCCGGGCAACGGTCGATGAACTTCACCGGCTGTGCACCGACAGGCCGTTTGTTGAGGCTGACACTCACAATTTTTGGAATGATTTCGCCGCCTTTTTCCACATAAACCGTATCGCCAATGCGTACATCCAGCTGGGCAAGGATGTCGGCGTTATGCAGACTTGCCCGTTTCACCGTGGTGCCGGCCAGCAGTACCGGTTTCAGGTTGGCCACGGGCGTAATTGCACCGGTTCTTCCAACTTGGTAATCAATAGATTCAAGCAGCGTCTCCACCCGCTCGGCTTTAAACTTGTAGGCAATAGCCCATCGCGGATTTTTGGCGGTGTAGGCCAGTTGCTGTTGCAAAGTCAGATCATTCACTTTAATGACAATTCCATCAATATCATAAGGCAAATGCCGGCGTCCTTTGTCCCAGTCGTTGATGTACTCCATGATTTGTGTCATGTCGCGGCAGATGGCCATGCTGTCAGAGATTTTCAGTCCCCACGATTTGGCTTTTTTCAGTGCTTCATAATGGGTTTTGACGCCGGATAGTTCATGCGGAATATAGTAGAGAAAGCAATCCAGTTTGCGTTTGGCTACCTCTTTGGGGTTCTGCATTTTGAGGGAGCCGGCTGCGGCATTGCGTGGGTTGGCAAAGGGGTTATCGCCAATCTCTTCCCGCTCGCTGTTCAGCCGTTCAAACTCTGCACGGGGCATCAGAATTTCACCTCTGATTTCCAATTCCGGTGGATAGCCGCCCCGCAACCGCAACGGAATGCTCCGGATGGTCTTCACGTTGTTGGTTACATCATCGCCCTGCACGCCATCACCACGGGTAACGGCTTGTGTAAGGATGCCATTGGTATAGGTCAGGCTTATGGCAAGGCCATCATATTTCAGTTCGCACACATATTCCACTTCCTGTTCGACAGTCTTACGCACCCGTGCATCAAATTCCCTGATCTCGTCCAGCGAGTAACTGTTGGAGAGCGAGAGCATGGGGTATTTGTGTTTCACCGAAGGGAAATCTTTTGTAGGCTCACCACCCACGCGGCGGGTAGGGGAGTCAGGACGGACGAATTCGGGATAAGCGGCTTCCAATTGTTCTAGTTCCTTCAACTTTTGGTCGAATTCTAAATCGCTGATCAAAGGTTGTGCCAGCACATAGTAGCGGTAGTTGTGTTCCTGTAACGTCTCACACAGTTCGTTAATCCGTATTTTTGCTTCTTCTTTGGTCATTGGTTAATTCGTCATTTGATAATTCAGTAGTTACACGGTTGTTATTCAATAGTTATTCGATGGTCAAACAGTCGTCGATCAATCGTCAGGCGGTTGTCAGTGCACGCTTAGCTCGCTGGCAAACAGTCTCATTATTATTTCATTCAGCAATAGTCATTCAAAACATTCGCTACCATTCAACATTCTCTCTTGCAATGGGCATAGTCATGCAACGGGCCCCTCCGCCGCCACGGGAAAGCTCGTTGCCTTTGATGGTGACGACCACCTTATTATAATCGTCTAAATGAATTTTCCCATTGATAACATCGGTAGCTTTTACAATTTCAAAACCGTGGCGGTTCATGTTTTCGATGGTGTGTACATTGCGTTCGTAACCTATCACCTTGCCTGGCTCTAGTGCGAAAAAGTTAGCACCACTTTGCCATTGTTCTCTTTCCTGGTTATAGAGATAGGTGTTGCCACCACAGCTCACGTATTCCATATCTATTCCCAGCTTTTTCAGTGCATGTAGCAGGCTTTTCTCTTCGCTTATTTTTGTCACCTTGTCGCCATCAATTGTGATGTGAATGCTCAGGTAGCGCGAAGAGTTCAGTATCAGCGGTTCAAAAATCATGCATTGGTCTTTGCCAAGAAAGGTAAATGTCATGTCGAGGTGGATAAACGATTCCGGTTTAAACGGAAGCTCCTGGACCAGTATATGTTTCACCCCTGGTTTTGTCTTCATGTATTCAATCATACTGTCGATACCCTGAGTAGTAGTTCGGTCACCGGTGCCGATAATGAGCACATCATCGCGGGCCACAAGCACATCACCACCTTCGATGGTTCCTCTTCCGCTATCGTCAAAACTCTGTACCGGATTAACCACGGTGGTTTCAAACATGGGATGATGTGCAAAAATAGTTTCCATTATGAGAGCTTCGCGGTCGCGGACATCATTGGCCATTTTGCTAATTATCACTTGGTTCCCTATAGAGAAACTGGCATCGCGGGTGAAAAAGAAATTTGGCAACGGACTCAGCGAAAAGCGTTCGGTATCGAGAAAGCTAGTGAGATTGTTTTTTTGCATTTCTACCCCTTCGATGAGTTTTAAAGCCAGTTTGGGTGCGGAAAGCGTATTTATGTAGTTGCAAAGATTGTATCGTTTCTGCGAACGTCTCTCGTGTTCGCAAACTTTCTCCAGCAGGCCTTTTCTGACGCTGCCGTTTGCAAGTACTGTTTTTAACAAATCGACTACCTCAAAAACCTTTGTCCACTTTTTCAGTACTCCCACGAACTCATTATATTCGGGGATAGCCACACTCAGGTTTAAAATGTCGCTATAAAGGGCGCGTTCTGCATTTTCGGGCGTCATGTTTTCCACTTCGGCACCAGGGGTATGCACGATGACCCCCCTGATTTTGCCAATTTCAGAATTTATGTTTACTGCAATTTTTTCCATGATTGTAAATTTTAACTGTCCTCAGGTGTTGGATTGATGTATTCAAATCCATTGTGCCGCTCTTTTATGAATTTCATTAAACCGGAAAAGGGTATCACCACGCTGGCTGTGTTGTCATTGGGATGAAAGCTTACTTTTTCAGACTTTTGTAACTGCTCGTCAAGAAACACATAAACATGATGCTCGTTGTCGTTGATTAAACCAAACAGGGAAACAGAACCTGGTTTTACTCCGAGGTATTTCATCATTCTCTTTTCGGAGGCAAAACTCAGTTTTCCCTGATGCAACATCTTCTCCAGACTGTGAATATTGAACGGCGTGGTATCTTTTATGATGACAAGATAATGTCGGTTCCCCTTGTGGTTTCTGAAAAACAGATTTTTACAATGTGTAGCATCGATATCTTTCCAGTATTGCAACGCTATCTCAATGGTGTCCAGAGGCGGATGCTCGTAAATCTCATAAGGAATACCTAACTTTTCAAGATAATCCAGCACTTTCTTTCTGTTTTCCTCCCGGTTCATTTTATTATTGGATAATTGGTCATTAGGCATTCTTTAGCTTTCTTCTTTATCTATTTAACTTTATCCTTTTAACTTTTAACTTTTTCCTTATCAGGGTTTCCAGTCGGCGATAAACAAATTGATGCCGTGCTGGTTACGGTTGTTGCGGCTGGAGGAGAAAATCAGTTTTTTCCCATCAAACGAAAACATGGGAAAAGCATCAAAAGTGTTGTCGTAGGTGATGCGCTTCAGGTGTTTGCCGTTGAGGTCGCACATGTAGAGGTTAAAATCGAAGCCGCGGGTGCCGGCAAAGTTTGAGCTGAAAATGATGTGTTTGCCATCAGGAGTGAAAAAAGGAGCCCAGTTGGCTTTCCCCAGGTGGGTAACCTGTTTCAGGTTGCTGCCATCCACGTTGCAGGTGTATATTTCCATTTCTGTCGGCATAACAAGATGTTGTTTTAGCAGATCCTTGTATGTTTTGATAGCTTCGGGTGTTTTAGGACGTGAGGCGCGGAATACCAGCATTTTGCCGTTGGGTGAAAAAAATGCGCCGCCATCGTATCCCAGCTGATGCGTTACCTGATGCACGTTACTGCCATCGATGTTGCAGGTATATAGTTCCATATCACCGGAGCGGTCAGAGGTAAACACAATCTTGTCACCTTTTGGTGAAACGGTCGCTTCGGCATCATAACCCTGGCCTTTTATCAGTGTGTCAATAATTTGTCCTTTCAGATTGGCCACGTAAATATCAAAATCTTCATAAACGGGCCATACATATTTTCCATCACTACGTTTTTTAGGAACGGGAGGGCAGGCATCGCCGCCGGCACGTGTGGAAGCATAAAGAATGGTGGTGTCGCCAGGTAAAAAATAGGAACACGTGGTTCTGCCCAGACCGTTACTCAGAATGGTTGGGATGGTGTCTTTCATATTGCCATCGGCAAGATGCCAATAGTAAATCTGGTCGCAATGGGAACCCCAGGCTTTGTTAGTAGCCTGAAAGACAATCATTTTATCATTAAAACTAAAATAAGCTTCGGCATTGTCGCCTCCAAAGGTAAGCTGCTTAACGTTGGCGAGATGTTTCTCCTGTGGATAATGCACGGTTGTGTCAGGAGTTAATGCTGATGTGCTCTTTTGGTGTGGGTTAGTTACGTTGTTGCAAGCATTCAGGCCAAGGGCCAGAAATAGCATCCCAGCGAAATAGTAAATTATTTTTTTCATATTTTGAATTAATATGTTGATTGATTTTGTGATGTACAAAAATAATGATTATTGGTGGGCAAACCATAAATTTTTGAAGCTCTTTTCAGTAGAAACCCATCAGGTTATTGTTATGAATTACCAGGTGATCGGGTGGCTTTTCTAGTGTAATTTTTCTCGTAGAAATTTACCTGTGTAAGACTTTTCACAATTCACAATTTCTTCCGGTGTACCTTCAAAGATAATTTCACCTCCACGGTCACCACCTTCCGGACCCAGGTCGATAACCCAATCGGCTGATTTGATGATTTCGGCATTGTGCTCAATCACTACAATACTGTGGCCGTTTTCAATCAGTGCGTTAAAGGCCTGAAGCAGCTTGCTGATGTCGTGGATGTGTAACCCGGTCGTTGGTTCATCAAAAATAAAAAGTGTGGGCTGGCTGCCGGCGCCTTTTGAAAGAAAGAAAGCCAGTTTGATGCGTTGGGCTTCGCCTCCACTAAGAGTGTTTGAACTTTGCCCGAGTCGCAGGTATCCGAGTCCCGTTTCCTGCAATGGTTTTATCCTCTCTACGATTTTATTTTCAGCAGAGCCTTTTACACTTCCAAAAAAATCAATGGCTTCGTCCACGGTCAGGTTCAGGATGTCTGAAATACTTTTGTCGCGGTATTTTACTTCCAGAACCTCCTCTTTAAAACGCTGCCCATTGCAGGAATCGCATTTCAGATAAATGTCGGCCATGAACTGCATTTCTACCTTTATGACACCTTCTCCTTCACACTGTTCACATCGACCACCCGGAATATTGAAGGAAAAATAGCCGGGCTTGTAAGCTCGTAGTTTGGCCAGCGGCTGGTTGGCAAAAAGCTGGCGGATCTCATCGTAAGCTTTCAGGTAAGTAGCGGGGTTGGAGCGTGAGGAGCGGCCAATGGGGTTTTGGTCAATATATTCCACCCGTGCTATACGGTTGACTTCTCCTTCGAGCAGGGCAAATTTTCGTTCGGAGGAGGCTTCTCCGTTGAGCCGCCTTTTCAGTGAAGAGAACAAAATATCACGTACCAGCGTTGACTTGCCCGATCCGCTTACACCTGTTACCACGGTCAGTACGTTGAGTGGGATTTTTACGTGTAGGTTTTTCAGATTGTGCTCAAAAGCGCCTTTTACCTCAATATAGTTGTTCCAGTGTCGCCGATGTACAGGAATTTCGATATGCTTTCTACCGGTCATGTAGAGTGCGGTATAGCTAATGTCGTTGTCTTTCAGTTCGTCAAAAACTCCCTGAAAAATCAGTTCTCCACCATGCTCGCCAGATTCGGGACCAATGTCGATAATCTGATCTGCGGCTTTGATAATATCCTCTTCATGTTCCACAACGATAACCGTGTTGCCAATGTCGCGTAGACGTTTTAGAACTTTTATGAGGCGCTGTGTGTCGCGCGGGTGCAAGCCGATGCTGGGTTCGTCGAGGATATACATGGAGCCTACCAACGAACTACCCAGTGAGGTAGCGAGATTGATACGCTGCGATTCGCCACCGGAAAGAGTGGCCGAAGGTCGGTTCAGGGTGAGGTATCCCAGCCCTACATCGTTCAAAAACTGAAGGCGGGTTTTAATCTCCAGCAGCAAACGCCGTGCAATTTCTTCATCCTGTTCGTCCAATAGTATTTTTTTGAAAAAATCAAGACTTTCGTTGAGTTGCATCTGAACGATACCGGAGATAGACTTTCCGGCGACTTTCACGTAGTTGGCGTCTTTGCGCAGGCGGGTGCCTTTGCATTCGGGACAAACTGTCTTACCACGGTAGCGTGAGAGCATAACACGGTACTGGATTTTATATGCCTGCTCCTCCAGTGATTTAAAAAAGTTGTTCAGTCCGCCAAAATATTGATTTCCTGCCCATAGCAGCTCTCTTTGCTCTTCGGAGAGTTGGTAGTAAGGTTTGTGGATGGGGAAATCGAACTTGTAAGCATTTTTTATAAGCCGTTCTTTCCACTGCCCCATTTTTTCTCCTTTCCAGCAGACGATGGCTCCATCGAAAATGGAAAGTGCTGGATTGGGTACCACCAGTTTTTCGTCGATACCCATTATGTTTCCGAAACCTTCACAACTTTTGCAGGCACCATAGGGATTGTTAAAAGTAAAGAGGTTGACAGAAGGCTCTTCAAATTGAATCCCATCCAACTCAAAGCGATGCGAGAAATCGGCTATCTGAGGTTTACCATCTTTTTCAAAGGAAATTTTCAGGTAGCCATTACCTTCATAAAAAGCCGTTTGAACCGAGTCGGCAACGCGTGCTTCCAGCTCTTTTTCTTCGTGATTCACCCTGATGCGGTCAATAACAAGATAGCACTCCTTAGGTTTGGTTTTGTCTGTTATCTCTTCCAGTATTTCTTCTATTCTCCTGATTTTGCTCTGATGCATCATTCGGCTAAACCCTTGTTGCAAAAGAACTTGCAGTTGTTGTTTCAGGCTCCGGTTGCCATTGGCTTTCAGCGGTGCAAAAATCAATATGTCACTATTCTCAGGCAGTGCGAGGATAAAGCGGGTAACATCGCTTACACGATGTCGTTTTACCTGCCGGCCGGAGATGGGAGACCAGGTTCTGCCGATACGGGCAAACAGTAGTTTCAGGTACTCGTAAACTTCCGTGGATGTGCCTACGGTAGAGCGTGGATTGCGTGTTTTCACCTTTTGTTCGATGGCAATGGCGGGTGAAATACCCAGTATAGCGTCCACATCTGGTTTATCCATACGCCCGAGAAATTGTCGGGCATAAGAACTCAGGCTCTCTACATAGCGGCGCTGGCCATCAGCATACAGCGTGTCGAAAGCCAATGATGACTTTCCTGATCCGGATAAACCGGTGATGACCACCAGCTTACGGCGCGGAATGGCAACGCTGAGGTTCTTTAGGTTGTTGACTCGCGATCTGACAACAACAATATAATTTTTCGGATTTACCCGGCTTGTTTCAATAATCATAGGAGAAAATGTGCGACAAAATTAAAAATTTATTTGCTTTTTTTCTTTTAACCTTTATATTTGCAATTCAAAACAAATGTTAAACTTACTTTTAAACACATTGCCTATTGAGTAAAAGCTTACTATTTTTCTGAAACCAAAACAAGTGGCATATGAAAATGGAAGCAAGAGATGATCGCCTGCTCATCCGTGAATTTCTCGATGGTAAACCCACCAGTTTACAGGAACTTATTGAACGCCATCAAACAAGGCTTTATTCTTATATCTTTGTGATGGTAAAGGACAAGCAGCTGGCTGATGATTTGTTCCAGGATACTTTTGTGAAAGTGATAAATACCCTTAAATCAGGAAGTTACAACGATGAGGGGAAGTTTATCCAATGGGCTATGCGTATTGCTCATAATCTGGTTATTGATTATTTTAGAAAACAGAAAAAGCTGAATTATGCAGAAGTAGCCAACGATAAGTTTAATATGATGGATACCCTGAGGGTAACAGATCCCAGCATAGAGGATGCCATGATAACGGAGCAGATTCATAAAGATGTAAGGTTGCTGATGGAGTACCTTCCGGCAGAACAAAAAGAGGTCCTTTACCTTCGGTGTTATGCCGGATTGAGTTTTAAAGATATCGCCGATCAGACCGATGTGAGTATCAATACAGCACTGGGACGGATGCGTTATGCTTTAATTAATATACGGAAGATGGTCAAGGAGAAGAACATTATTCTGACCAGGTAACTGGTGTTGTACGTTTCGGGGATATTCAATTTTTATTTTTTTTCTGAGGTGTAAAATATTTTTCAAACTTTGTCGTTACCTTTTTGACAAGAAGATAGTTTTCATCTATAATTTTTTGTGTATGCAGCAATTTATTACCTCAGACAAGTTTCAGGATTTTTTTAAGTGTAAGACCCGACACACTAAAGAGGCAGATGTATATCAACCATCGCCCGAAGTTATCAAAAGCCTTCTGGCATATGCTGCCGCTCTTCATGTTTTTAAAACAAAAAGCGTGGGTAACATGTATGTCCTGATGAATTAAAGGCTTGTACGGTTTAAAATACAGGAGTCCCCAAATGTATTTTATATATTGTCGGACTCTGATGTTTTAGTTAGGTCAGTTCTTTCCAGTTCCGATAAGGGTTCTTCGAAAGTTCGGCGCTATAAAAGGAATGGTTTCCCGTGACTTCTTCACCCAGCCAGTCCGGTTTTTCAAAAGGGGTGTTGGCCGAAGGGAGTTCTATTTCAGCCATTAAAAGGCCCACGTTGTCTCCGTGGAATTCATCCACTTCAAACACCAAACCGTTTCCGGCAGGTACAATGTAACGCGTTTTTACTACCAACCCTGTCTCACGAAGCTCCATGAGGTCTTTTGCATCTTTTAGCGGTATTTTCTGCTCCCATTCATAACGCATGATACCGGAAATTTTGGCAGGCCCTTTAATGTTAATGTAACCCTTCTCGTTCTGGATGCGGATTCTTACGGTACGTCCGGGCTGTATAGAAAGATAGGCTTGTGTAATTTCCATCTTTTTTGTTACGAAAGGTTTAAAATCGCCTTTAACCAAAAACTTGAATTCAATTTCTTGTGCCATGTTAAGTTGTTTTTTTTAGGTCATTACAAAATTAACAATTTATTCCTTAGGGGAATTTTCCTGAACTGTTAAATAAAAATAAAAGGCCAGGATGTGGCTGGTTTTTCGCTTTTTCACGGAAAGGATTGTCCGGTATGAAAGATTTTCTCCATTTTTGTAAAAAATTATCCAATGACAAGAAATGAACGCTTCGGGCACATTATTGAATATTTTAAGGTTCATCAGCCCTTTGCCGAAACCGAATTGCATTATCATGATCCTTACCAGCTACTGGTGGCGGTGATTCTGTCGGCTCAGTGTACCGATAAAAGGGTAAATGTGATTTCAAAAGAGTTTTTCAGACAATATCCTGATGTGGAGAGCCTCTCACGGGCTGAAGTACCGGATATCTTTGAACTTATCAAAAGTTGCTCCTATCCCAACAACAAAGCCAGGCATCTGTCGGGGATGGCCAAAATGCTGCTGGCAGATTTTGGCGGTCTGGTACCTTCCGATATCAACGAACTACAGAAAATGCCGGGTGTGGGGCGGAAAACGGCCAATGTTATTGCTTCCGTTGTGTTTAACAAGCCTGTCATGGCTGTGGATACGCATGTCTTCAGGGTAGCCGCACGACTGGGCCTCACCATTGGTGCCAAAACACCGTTGGAAACGGAACGACAACTGGTGAAATATATTCCCGATGAGCTGATTCCACTGGCCCATCACTGGCTTATTTTGCATGGTCGCTATGTTTGCCTTGCCCGTAAACCCAAATGCGACGAGTGCGGTTTGAAAGAGTGGTGTAAGTTTTATACGAAAAAGTAATTATTTCCTATTCGGCTGAACCCAGTATGTTCCCTGATGTGCTATTGTAATACAGATAGTTGATATACAGTGATATATATCTGATTGATTCCGTCCACCAGTGCTTGGCTTATGTGCCATATTAACGACATTTCACACGCTGTCTTCATGATTAAAAAAATATTTGTTAATTAATAGCTAACATTTGTCAGATGAATGATTTTTGCCTATATATTTGCACTGTTAAATGAATAACAAAATGGAAGACAGGTTTTACAAAAATATTCCCCACAAGACTATTGAGCGGTTGAGTCAGTATCGGCGCGCATTACAAATTTATTCTGATAAGGGGAAAACTCATATTTTCTCACACGAGATTGCTGCTCTTTTACACATCACTGCTGTCCAGGTCAGGCGCGACCTAATGCTCATAGGCTATTCCGGAAGCCTGCGAAAAGGCTATGACATTAGCGATTTGATAATGCTGATTGGCGACCTTATCGACAGCCCGGAGGGGCAAAGGGTGGCTATCTTTGGTATGGGCGACCTTGGCAGAGCTATCATTAATTATTTCCGGGGTAAACGGGAAAAGTTGAAGATTGTCGTCGGCTTTGATGTCAATCCTGAAAAGGTGAATCATGAAGTTGCCGGTATCAATTGCTATCCTGTGGAGAGAGCCGCGGAAATTATTGGTAAAGAAGGTGTTAAAATCGGTATTCTCACTGTCCCCGGCGACCAGGCCGATGAGACTGTCCGTATTATGGTTGAAGCCGGCATCAAAGGGGTTTTGAATTACACTCCCACACCGGTGGAAGTCCCCGACGACGTCTATCTCGAAGAATACAACATGATATCATCGCTCGAAAAAATAGCATTTTATGTAAAAGAACACGAGTAAGAAGTACTCTTGGTTTTCAAATAAAAAAAGCGCTTCCACGGAAGCGCTTTTTTTATTTTACCGGCGGTTTTTAATCTTTACTATCGGCAAGTGCAGCCTTAATTTTCGTTTCCAACTCTTCCATCAAATCAGGGTTGTCCAAAAGTATTTTCTTCACTGCTTCGCGACCTTGTCCAAGCCTGGTCTCTCCATAGCTAAACCAGGAACCACTTTTCTTGATGACCTCTTTCTCCACGCCGATGTCGATAATCTCACCTATTTTAGAAATGCCTTCGCCATACATAATGTCAAATTCAGCCTTTCGGAAAGGCGGAGCCACCTTGTTTTTCACCACTTTCACCCGCACACGGTTGCCGCGCACTTCGTCCGTATCTTTAATCTGGCTGATACGCCGGATATCCAGCCGGATTGAAGAATAAAATTTCAGTGCATTACCGCCGGTGGTTGTCTCCGGATTACCAAACATGATACCAATCTTTTCACGCAACTGATTTATGAAAATACAAATCGTGTTGGTTTTACTAATATTGGCCGTCAGTTTACGCAAAGCCTGTGACATCAAACGTGCCTGTAAGCCCATTTTGGAGTCCCCCATTTCGCCTTCTATTTCACTTTTGGGTGTCAGCGCGGCCACAGAGTCAATCACGATAACGTCAATGGCTCCCGAACGAATCAGGTTGTCGGTAATCTCCAGCGCCTGTTCTCCGTTGTCCGGTTGCGATATTAAAAGGTCTTCAAGGTTTATGCCCAGCTTGGCTGCATAGTAGCGGTCAAAAGCATGCTCGGCATCAATAAAGGCAGCAATACCACCCTCTTTTTGTGCTTCGGCAATTACATGCAGCGCCAGCGTTGTCTTTCCAGACGATTCGGGACCGTAAATTTCGGTTACTCTGCCCTTGGGAATACCGCCAACACCCAAGGCAAAGTCCAGCCCGATGGAGCCTGTAGAGATGGACGGGATCTTCTCCACACTTGTAGCTCCCAGACGCATGATAGCACCTTTACCATATGATTTTTCCAGTTTCCCAAGTGTCGCTTCAAGGACTTTTAATTTATTTTGCCGCTCTTTATCAACTTTCTGATTTTCTTTATCTGTTGCCATTCTATTCAAGATTTAGTTTTGTAACAATTTGTTCCGTATGTTCTTTCGTTTTTACTTTGCCAAAGAGCTCTTCTAATTTTCCCTCTTCGTCAATAATGAAGGTAGAACGTATCAGTCCTTCATATTCTCTACCGTAAAGTTTTTTTGGCCCCCACGCCCCGTAAGCCTTGATGATTTTCTTCTCAGGATCCGACAAAAGCGGAAACGGCAGGTCATATTTGGTAATAAATTTCTGATGCGATGCCATGCTGTCAGGACTAACCCCCACCACTGCATAGCCCTTCGAAAGCCAGAAATCGTAGTTGTCTCTAAAGTTGCAGGCCTCATTAGTGCAGCCTGGCGTATTGTCTTTGGGGTAAAAGTAAAGAATCAGTTTTTTGCCTTTGAAATCAGTTAGTGAGACGGTCTCCCCGTCCTGATTAGTGGCCGTGAAATCAGGTGCTAGATCTCCTTTATTAAGTTTTGTCATGGACTTTATTTTGATAAACAAATGTACAAATTTTTCCCGAAGAGGGGACTGGCTTAAATAAATTTTACAGTATCAAATCTTTTGTCAGATTTGCTCGGGTTGCCTTCTCTCGCCTAAGGTGAGACTGTCTGCTTTCATCTCTACCGTAATAAATGTTCCCGTCACTTTATTTCGTTGTAATTTCTAAAGCGCTGTTTTTTTCACTATCACTCAATGCTGAAACAAAAAAGACAACAGGCTGAATAAAATCAGGTGTCTTTACTGATACATGGTAGTGAAATAGATAAATGCCACGTAAATTCCTATAAGAAGAATGCCTTCAAAGCGATTTAGCCTGTTTTTTGTTTTACCGAGTTTGGCAAAAGCCAGCAGCAGCAACCCCGATGCAAAAACGAGAACCAGTTCGATATTCAACTTTGGAGAGTAAGGGATGGGCTTTATCAATGCGGTTACGCCTAAAACCATGAAGATGTTTAAAATATTGGATCCCACTGCGTTACCGAGTGCCATGTCGGCATTATTTTTCCGGGCGGCAATAATGGAGGTAGCCAGTTCTGGAAGTGAGGTGGCTCCTGCCACAAGTGTCAGCCCCATGGCCGTTTGGCTGATGCCCATGGCTGTGGCAATTTTTACTGCACCATCCACAATCCATTCTCCGCCAAAATAGAGGCCCAGACCACCCACCGCTATAAATAGTAGCGAAAGCCACCAGGAGTATTGTTTGAGTTCCTCCTGCCCCGAAGAGGCCTCTTTACCCTGTTTGAAAAATGTGAAATATAGAAAGAAGCTGAGAAAAATCAATAATATGATTCCATCCGAACGGCTGATGATATTTTGACGACCGAAAATAAAATCATTGGCCAGCAAGGCCAGCAGAACCGGAGCAAAAAGGCTGAACGGAATATCTCTTTTCAGTGTTTTCTTTTGAAAATGGATAGGGATGATTATGGCTGTCGCTCCCACAACGAGGAGCGTATTGGTAATATTGCTACCGAGGATATTCCCAATGGCGAGATCCGTGTTCCCTTTGATTCCTGCAAAAATATTGACTACAAGTTCAGGCAGGGATGTGCCCAGGGCTACTATGGTCAGCCCCATCACCATCTGCGAGATTTTTAATTTAATACCAACACTGCTGGCTCCGTTTACCAGCATTTGTGCTCCGGCAATTAGAATGGCAAAACCTGAAAAAAAGGAAAGGTAAGTGATAAACATTGAAAATATAATTGACTTTTGGTATGTTAAAGAGCGGTACTGCTCAAAATTTTCTTCATCTCTTCTACCTGCTCTTTCGTGCCGAGGACAAAAATCTTTGAGTCGGGATAAAGTTTGGTGTCCGGCGTGGGATTCAGGATGTATTCGCCGGCAGACGTTTTGTATCCGATAATGTTAGCGCCGGTCTTTTTCCGTAATTCCATCTCTTTGATGGGCATATGCAACAGGTCTTTGGGCAAATTGGTACACATAATTTCCATGAGTTGAACGGGAGAATCACCATGGATGTTCAGATGTTCCATAAACTCCATCACATCGGGTTGTGCCACGAGGGTAGCCATGTGGGCACCGCCCACGCGTTCGGGCATAACAACGCTGTTGACACCGGCCATACGTAATTTTTTTTCAGAGCTTTCACTGGACGCCCGGCTAATAATGTTGATAGCAGGATTTAATGTCCGGGCTGTAAGCACCACGAAAAGGTTGTCAGCATCAAGCGGTAGCGTAGTTATCAACGACCGTGCTTTGTCAATACCTGCCTGCAAAAGCACCTGATCTTCCGTGGAGTCACCTTCAATAAACTGAATGGGTTCGGCAATCTTACTCACCACAAGTTCATGGTCTTTGTCAATCACAATTACTTTTTCACCGAAAGCTGTAAGTTCCTGGACTACCTGGCTTCCGTTCCGGCCATAGCCGCAGACAATAATATGATTTTCCATCTTTTTTTGTTTTAAATATTTGAGGTTGCCGCCAAAGAAAAAGCTCAGTTGCGTTTTGAACAGGCTTTGTGTTAGGTTTGATAAAAAGTAGGCGAGGACACCAAGACTTGAAAGGATGATAATAATGGTAAATATCTTTCCCGGATCCGACAAAGGTTTAACTTCACGGAACCCTACGGTGGAGACGGTAATCACAGTCATATACAGGGCATCAATTAGCGAATAGGACTCAATGAGCATGTACCCTATAGTTCCGATGATCATGAGAATAAGCACGTAAAGGCCGGCTTTTACTAATTCGGGTGTCTGGCTGAAATATCTCAAAAAGGTATCTTTTTAGTTTTATGCAAAACTAAGAAATTATAGCCTTGGAAAGGTTACTGTGTTTTACAGAGCATATATTTACCATGCCCTTACCAAAAAAACTATTCGCACCCACACGGATTAGAAATCTGAATAACCTAGAGATGCAGATTAAACAGCTGCCTTTAGTTTGGCCGTGCTGGAATTACCAAGTTTCTCCTCTGCATAACGGAGGGTGACACGCCATATCTTTGTTCTTTTTTTGGAAGGGAGGTCAAACATGGCATCCATCAAAATGGTTTCGAGAATAGAGCGCAGACCACGAGCTCCCAGCTTGAATTCAATGGATTTCTCCACCACAAAATCATAAACAGCTTCTTCAAAAGTAAGTTTGATACCGTCCATCTCAAAAAGCTTGACAAACTGTTTCACAAGTGCATTTTTTGGTTCAAGAAGAATCCGTTTCAGCGCTTCTTTATCCAGCGGGTTGAGATAAGTAAGGATTGGCAAACGTCCCACAATTTCGGGAATCAGTCCGAATTTCTTCAAATCGGCAGGCGAAATATATTGCAACAGGTTTTCCATATCGATGCCCTCTTCCTTATGTCCGGCAAAAGTATAACCCACCACATTGGTGCGCAGACGTGCTGCGATAATTCGTCCGATACCCTGAAAAGCACCACCGGAGATAAACAGGATATCTTTGGTATTCACTTGAATCATCTTTTGTTCGGGGTGTTTGCGTCCGCCCTGGGGTGGCACATTGATGATGGCTCCTTCCAGCAACTTCAATAAGGCCTGCTGAACGCCTTCGCCAGAAACATCGCGGGTGATGGACGGGTTGTCACTTTTACGTGCAATTTTATCAATCTCATCAATAAAAATAATACCCTTTTCGGCCGATTTTACATTATAATCAGCCGATTGCAATAAGCGGGTAAGGATGCTTTCCACATCTTCACCTACATAACCGGCTTCCGTCAGAACAGTGGCATCGGCAATGGCAAAAGGTACGTGGAGCATACGGGCAATGGTGCGGGCCAGCAGCGTTTTCCCGGTTCCGGTGTCACCCACTAGAATAATGTTGGACTTCTCAATTTCTACCTCATTGGTATCCATGGTCTGACCAATACGCTTGTAATGGTTATAAACCGCCACCGAAAGTACCTTTTTGGCATCTTCCTGCCCAATCACATACTGGTCAAGAAAGGCTTTTATTTCCGCTGGCTTCAGAAGGGTATGATCAATCTTCAGCTCTTTCACTTTTGCATGCAGCTCTTCTTCGAGAATAATTTTTGCCTGCGCAATACAATGATTACAAATTTTAGCCTCCATACCGGAAACCAGTATTTCGGTTTCCTCTTTGGGTCTGCCACAAAAGGAACAATGCTCTTCTTTTATTTTTGCCATGGTAGATATTTATTACCGTTTCGTGCTGCGCACAAAACAACTTAAATGACCTGATCGGTTATCTATTTTTATTTTCGTATTAGAACTTCATCAATCATACCATAATCTTTGGCTTCTTTGGCAGTCATCCAATAGTCGCGGTCGCTGTCTTTCCATACTTTTTTGTATGTCTGGCCACTGTGTTTCGAGACGATTTCGTAAAGTTCTTTTTTCAGCTTTTGAATTTCACGGGCAGTAATTTCAATATCGGAAGCCTGACCTTCTGCACCACCCATAGGCTGGTGAATCAGGACTCTGGAATGGGTAAGTGCCGTGCGTTTTCCTTTTTCGCCGGCACACAAAATCACAGCCCCCATAGAGGCGGCCATTCCAGTGCAAATAGTTGCTATGTTGGGTTTTATGTACTGCATGGTGTCGTATATACCCAAGCCGGCATATACAGAACCGCCGGGTGTGTTCAGGTAAATCTGAATATCACGTGCTGAGTCAGCCGATTCCAAAAACAGCAGTTGTGCCTGAATAATGTTGGCCACGTAATCATCAATAGGAACACCCAAAAAGATAATCCTGTCCATCATCAACCGCGAAAAGACATCCATTTGGGCTATATTCATTTGCCGTTCCTCAATAATGGTGGGAGAAATATAATTTCCGTAAACAGAGCTGTAGCGCTCCAGTGTCAGACTACTGATGCCCATATGCCTGGTGGCAAATTTTCGGAATTCTTTGCTGCTATTATTCATGGGATTATTGTTTGGGAGTTGAAATTATCTTAACAAATTCGTCAGTGGCGACCTCTTTTTCTTCCTTCTCAACCTTTTCTTTAAAGTAAGAGATGTAACGTTCGTCCATAAGCTCACCAAAGATACGCTGATATTCTTCTTCATTACTCAAGAGTTGATCCACAATTCCTTCCATCTGTGGGTTAGGTTCACCGCCCTCTGGAACTTGGAAATAAGCTCTCACCTTGTTACGTACATCTTCGCGGGTAACTCTTAATGTATCACCGGAGGCTTCAATAAGTTTTTCTTCAATAAGCTGCCATTTAAAAGTCTTGGCATAACTGTCATACTGACTGTCAATAAGTTCTTTGGTTGCCTTTTCTTTGTTACTCTCAAATAACCAACGTTTCAGGAATTCATCCGGTAACTCCGGGTTCACTTTTTCGAGCAGAAAATCGATGGTATCTGAAACAAATTGTTTGTCAGCATCTTTCTGATAATGGCCGGCCAGGTCTTCACGAATACGATTTTTGAATTCTTCCACGGTTTTTAGCTCATCGGAAGGATAAACCTGTTTGAAAAATTCCTCATTCAGCTCAGCAGGTTCAGTGTGGATAATATCCTCAATATTAAATGCATAGTCTGATTTCAGCTTTTCATCGCCTCCGGTTAGTCCGAGGAGCTCTTCAACTTTGGTATCGTTTTTAAAAGCTTTGGCGGGGTTAAACACCACGCGTTTCCCCTTTTCTTTGTCAACAAATTTTTTCTGAATGGTTTTCAGTGCAATATCGGATATAACGAAAGAGCCTTCTTTAGTGTAACCGTTTTCAATGTCGTTGCCTTCTTCGTCAACCTGGGTAAATTTTCCTTTGAGTGTGTCGTCTAACTCAGCTTTTTCGGGATGGTCTTCTTTACCGAGGCGTTTCTGGATGTCGGCCAACGCTTTTTCAACCTCTTCGTCGCTAACTTTGATTTTATAATAAGGAATTTTGATGCCTTCCGACAGATTCACTTCAACATCAGGAGCAATTCCGACATCGAAAAAGAAATCGAATTCTTTCTGTTTGTCAAAATCAAGGGTGGCTGTTTTTTCCTCGTTAGGCAATGGGTTTCCCAGCACATTGATTTTATTTTCCTGGATGTAATTGTTGAGAGCATCAGAAATACTTTTGTTCACCTCATCAGCAAGGACTGCCTTTCCGTACATCCTTTTAATCATTCCCATAGGCACCATTCCGGGTCTGAATCCGGGCATTTTAGCCTCTTTGCGATATGTTTTTAATTGCTGATTAACTTTCTCAATGTAATCTTCTTCTTTCAGGTTAATATGAACGAGAGCAGTAAGTTTTCCGCTTTCTTCTTTTGTGATATTCATTGAAATGATTTTTGTTTAAATAAAAAAGTGCGGATGAAGGGACTCGAACCCCCACGCCTTGCGGCACCAGATCCTAAGTCTAGCGCGTCTACCAATTTCGCCACATCCGCAAAATATTTTCTCCTTTTAAAGGGGTG
>CAYYOW010000038.1:0-18265 GCA_964473395.1 uncultured Lentimicrobiaceae bacterium
TGCAAACATAAAGAAAGGTTTTTTAATATGCAATGTTATTGTGATATTTTTAACATAATAGTCGTTTTAGCACCTAATTTATTTTAATTATTAATTGGTACATATTGACGTTGTGAATGTTAAACAGTATATCCGATAGTTTCTTTCGTTACAAAATAGCAATTGCAGCAACCGGAAAACTAAAACTCCGATGTAAAATAAAACCGGATATCCGGATATTTCTCCTGGGCTATCTGCAGCGAAAAGGGGGAGTCGGCGAGAAAAACTTCCCTACCCTCTTTGTCCACGGCTATCTGTCCGCGTTTGCGTGCTCTGAAATCCTCCAGCTGTGTATTGTTGTCGCTGATAAACCAGGCAGTTTTGTATAAAGTGATTGGCTCGTAACGACATTTGGCATTGTACTCGTGCTCCAGCCGGTATTGGATAACTTCAAACTGTAAGGCACCCACGGTTCCGATAATCTTCCGGCCACTCAGTTTTCCGGTAAAAAGCTGTGCCACCCCTTCATCCATGAGCTGGTTTATACCTTTGGCGAGCTGTTTTGACCGCATGGGATCTGCATTCACCACATAACGAAAAAGCTCCGGCGAGAAACTAGGAATACCTTTAAAATGTAAGACCTCGCCTTCGGTGAGCGTGTCACCAATTTTAAAATTACCGGTATCGTGCAAACCCACGATGTCGCCGGGATAAACCGCCTCCACCACCGATTTTTTCTGTGCCATGAATGCTGTTGGACTGGAAAATTTCAACATCCGGTTCTGACGTACATGCAGGTAGTTGGTATTGCGCCTGAAAACTCCCGAAACCACCCGTACAAAAGCAATACGATCGCGATGCTTGGGATCCATGTTGGCATGGATTTTAAAAACAAAACCGGTGAACGCTTCGTCTTCCGGTTCTATGAAATGCACATCGCTTTCGCGCCCCAGTGGTGCAGGTGCAATTTCGATAAAAACATCCAGCAGTTCTTTCACCCCGAAATTGTTCAGCGCACTACCGAAAAACACAGGTGAAATCTTTCCCGAAAGGTAAGCCTCTTTCTGAAACGATGGATAAACGCCCTGCACAAGCTCCAGCTCCTCACGCAAAATTCCAGCATCTTCGTCAAGATAATTTTCCAGTTCATGATTATTCATATCATCAAACCGGACACTCTCCTCAATAGTCTGTTTGCCAGGAGAGAACAGCTGCAGGTTTTTGTAATAAATGTTGTAAACACCTTTGAAAGTGCTTCCCATGCCAATGGGCCAGCTCAGCGGGGTTACTTTCAAATCCAGTTTTTGTTCAATTTCGTCCAACAGCTCGAAAGCATCTTTACCGGGGCGATCCAGTTTGTTGATAAACACCATGATGGGTGTTTTTCGCATGCGGCAGACTTTGACCAGCTTCTCGGTTTGCGGTTCCACTCCTTTGGCTACGTCTATCACCACAATCACGCTGTCCACGGCAGTAAGTGTGCGGAAAGTGTCTTCGGCAAAATCTTTGTGGCCGGGCGTGTCGAGGATATTTATTTTGGTGTCGCGGTATTCAAAACCCATCACAGAAGTGGCAACGGAAATTCCACGTTGCCGTTCAATTTCCATCCAGTCGGAAGTAGCTGTTTTCTTGATTTTGTTGGATTTCACCGCACCGGCAACCTGAATGGCACCACCGTAAAGTAACAGTTTTTCTGTTAACGTGGTTTTCCCTGCATCAGGGTGACTGACAATGGCAAAAGTACGTCGGCGTGCTATCTCTTTCTTATTAACCATGGGTGAAAATTGAGGGTGCAAAATTAGAAATTTATATCAACCTTTCCGCTTTTTCTGAACCTGAAAAGTTGATAAATCTCCCACCACCAATGTTTTCATGTTGTCCGGATCCAAATACTTTCCTGACAGTGCCAACAGATCGTCCGGAGAGAGTTGCATCATCTGTTCAAGACTCTCTTTGTAAAAAGAAAAAGGAATTTCCAACTCAGTACTTTTCCTGAACCTTTCGGCAAGCTGAAAAGCACCATCGAAGTTGCGGAGATAAGAACCGTAAACATAATTTTTTACCGTGTGTAGCTCGGATTCACTAATTTCTTCCTCACATAACCGGCGCATTTGAAACTTTATTTCTTTCAGGGCAGCAGATGTATGGCGGGCATTTACCTCCGTAGCCACGGCAAACAGGCTGGCATGGCGGTAGTTTTGAAGAATAGAATAAATACCATAAGTGTATCCTTTTTCTTCACGGATACTACTCATGAGTCGTGAGCCGAAATAACCACCCAGCACGGTATTTAACAGATTAAGACCGGGAAAATCGGGATGTAGGCGCGCAATGCCAAGCGTTCCTATCCGTAAGGCAGATTGCAGCGCATTTTCTTTTTTAATAAACAATTCGTGTTTTGCTTCGGGAAGAACAAAATCTCTGTTCAAGACTTCCGGTTGTACTGTCTGCGGAATTGTTCCCATCACCCGGTTGAGGTTTTGCAGCAGCATCTTATCTATTTTCCCACTCAGGATAATATAAAAATCATGGTAACGGTAGTGATAAAAATCCAGCAATCTTTCGCGGGTAAGCTTCCCGAAATCATCTGCTTCCAGCACCTGTCCGTAAGCTGATTTCTCCCCGAAAAGCATCTTGTTAAAAGCCTGTGAGGCCATAAAACTCACCTTTTGGATGTTTACCTGATACTCCTGTCTTTTCCGGTCGGTATAAATATTGAGTTCCTCTTCCGGAAAAATGGCTTCCGTCATCAATTCGCCCATAAGCGGCAGCAGACGGTCGTAATATTTCGTGAGGCCGTACAGCGTGATGCCTGCTGTGTCCTTGGTAAGAAAATAATCGGTATAAGCACCGTGAAAGTCAAGTATTTCAGCAATTTGATAGGAGGAATGATGGTGGGTTCCATCGGCGAGCAGGTCGTTTACGGCCGATGCCTGTAGTTTTTCGTCCTGAAAAGAGGTGCCGGCGTTAAAAACAACATCCAGCCGTGTAACTTCCTGATTTTTGTCCGGGATAAGATAAGCCGGAATTCCGTTGTCCAAAGTGATTTTCTCCGGAGTGGTGATATGTAACGTTTCAAAACCAGCCGGTTGCGGCATGGCCGTCCTATCGGGATGCATTATTTTATTCATGATTTCTTTTTGGCTTTATAATACAACACACTTTTCCCGGCAGGGTCAAACAGGCTGGCAGCTGTCTGGCGAATGTCGTCCACCAGCACCGTCCGGTAATGCTCGGGTTCAGCGTTGAATAAACCGGCATCGCCAAGCATTTCGTAGTAACAGAGTGCCATGGCTTTCCCCGGCACAGAGATTTCCGAAAACACCAATGCGGCTTCTGCCTTGTTTTTCACTTTTTGTAACTCCTCTTCCTGAATGTTTTCCGTGGTAAGCTTGTTCAGCTCCAGCATAACGGATTCTTCGGCTTCCTCAAAAGTTACCTGTGGGTAGAGTTTCCCCGTAACGAGAAACATACCACTATCCAGATCTCCGGAGAGATAAGCATTAACTTCCGAAAGAAGCTGTTTCTCTTTTACCAGCCGCTGAAAAAGACGGGAAGAGTTACCGTTAGAGAGAATGTCGCTGAGCAAATCACAAGCGTAATAGCTTTTATCTGTTCGTTTTGGCATTTTCCATGCCATGTAAAAAGCGTCCTGCGGCACATCGCGTTCCACGGTGAGTGAACGGGGCTCCGTTTGCCTTGGTTCCTGTGGATAATGTTGTGCTAATTTTTCCCCGAAAGGGATTTCGCCAAACCATTTTTCCGTTAGCTGTTTGATTTCTATGGTGTCCACATCACCGGCCACGCAGAGAATGGCATTGTTGGGGTTGTAGTATTTCCTGTAGAACGCTTTGACATCCTGCATGGTGGCTTTTTCGATGTGGCTGACATCTTTCCCAATGGTGTTCCACCGGTAGGGATGTTTTTTGTAAACCAGCGGTTTCAGCAACAGATACGCATCGCCGTAAGGCTGATTCAGATAATTTTGTTTAAACTCTTCAACGACCACCTGCCGTTGTACCTCCAGACTTTTCGGGCTGAAAGCCAGTGAGAGCATCCGATCCGATTCGAGCCAGAAAGCCATTTCCAGACTGGTTTTGGGCAGTGTGAGATAATAGTTGGTAAAGTCGCTGTTTGTAAATGCATTATTCTGACCACCAGCCTTTTGCAACGGCTCATCATATTTCGGAATATTTACCGAGCCGCCAAACATAAGATGCTCAAATAGATGGGCAAACCCGGTTTTGTCGGGTGCTTCATCGCGTGCACCAACCCGGTACAAAATGTTTACAGCCACTATGGGCGTTGTATTGTCGTGATGTACCAACACCTGCAATCCGTTGTCTAATTTGAAACGATCGAAAGATATCATAGTGTGTTTTTAATTCAAGTTTTATGCCGCTTCTGTTGTAAAATGCAAAAATGAGAGCGGTATATCTTCAGCTATACTTGAATTTTGAAATGTAAATTCAAGTGGCCTCAGTATAAAAGTGCGCAAAGGTACGAAAGGGAGGATAATACAAATAATGGTTTTAAAATTGAATTGAGGAATGACAGTTGGGTGTCGGTGGGTTTTTAAGCCGGATTAAAAAAAGCCCCGCCGTGAGGCAGGGCATCAGAAAATGTTAATCTAACAAAAATTATCAATTATGTTCGTTCTTTATTTATCCGTTGTGTTGGCAAGCAGTTTCTGCTGATATGCTTTCATCGCTTTCAGTATAACCGGAGGAATGTCATCAATATAAGCTTCATCTTTCTCTACGAAAACAGCGTTTATCGCTTTTTGAGAAAGGTGTTGTTCGACAATTTTCCGGGTGTTGAAAGGAATGTCATTGACACGTTCTTCTTCATCATTCGGAAAAGTGGTTTTAACCAGCTTCTGAAACAACGCTTCCGAAGGAACAACCGTCGTGCTCAAGGGGATATCGTTTAGATTTTCTCCTTCATCAGTACGTATAAGGGTGTTAAAATACTTGTCCTGATTTTTCTCAGGTTGGGCGCTTAAAATGCCGATTCCCACAAAAAGGAGAACCATTAAGACCAGGAAATATGTTTTTATCGTTTTCATGATTTTTATATTTTTTTTGTTCTGTATAAGGTTTATCCATAAGCGTGCCACAAATTATATATTATTAAGGAACAGGGTATTATAATACGATTTGATTTGCTATACCAACCAGAAATTGTCTGGTAACAGGACACTTTTGTTCGGTAGTGAACAGTAAACCTATTTCGAAAAAGATTGGAAGTAGAATTCCAGTAGTTTTTGAGAAGCTTCGTAAGGTGACAACTGCCGGTTTAGGATTTGAGTTTTGTATTTTGCGAGTCGTTTTTTTATTTCAGGATGGTTAAAGAAATGGTCGTGAATAGACTGGTGAATGGTCTCTTCAAATAGCTGGTAAGCCTGGTTTTTTCGGTTTTGTTCAAAAGAGCCATTGTTTTTTGTCAATTGAAGGAATTGTTCAATCTTGTGCCAGATTTCTGCCAGATTTTCACCGAAAAGAGCCGATGCGGTCATAACAGAGGGCTGCCAACCATTGGGAAGCGGGGGAAAAAGGTGGAGAGCATTTTCATATTCGCGTTTTGCCAGATTGGCACTATTTTTATTTTCGCCATCGGCTTTATTGATAACAACCAGGTCGGCCATCTCCATGATACCGCGTTTGATACCCTGCAATTCATCGCCACCGCCAGCGAGCATGAGCAACAGAAAGAAATCAACCATTTGTGCTACCGCTGTCTCTGACTGGCCAACGCCAACCGTTTCTACAAAAACAGTATCATAACCGGCTGCTTCACATAAAATCATGGCTTCGCGGGTTTTCCGGGCCACGCCACCCAGTGTTCCCGCGCTGGCAGAAGGACGGATGAAGGCTCGGTTGCTATTGCTAAGCTCTTCCATACGTGTTTTGTCACCGAGGATACTTCCCCGGCTGCGCATACTGCTCGGGTCGATGGTGAGCACGGCTACCCGGTGACCTTTCTCAATAAGATACAGGCCGAAACTCTCAATAAAAGTGCTTTTTCCTACACCGGGGACACCGGTAACGCCAAGGCGCAAAGCTTTTCCCGTAAGGGGAAGACACAACCTGATTAATTCGCTGGCAGTCTCTTGATCTTCAGGCAAAGTACTCTCAATCAATGTAATAGCTCGACTGAGCAGAGTACGGTCACCAGTTTGTATGCCCATGAAATATTCCTCAGGACTCACATAGTTTTTCCTGAACTTACCCGGTTTTCGCCGTAGCAAAGGGTTCACGATATCCGGTTTTTCCACGCCGGCATTTACCCTGAGGGCTCCTTTATTATATGATTTCCCGCTTTCCATTTATTAATGACAAAGGTACGTAAAAAGAAAGAGGTAGTTAGTGCTTGCCAGAAAACGTCAACTTCTTTCCCGACTCAATCGGACAGGATGTTACGTTTGTTTTGAGACAAATCTTATGTCGAACTCAGGTTATTAAGTCACTTACATTAGGTTCAGTCGTTGTAAGTGTAAAGTACTTTTTCTACCGTTACTATCAAAACACCTCTTGAGCCGGGAAATATTTTTTTTGTCAGCTCCGTCAGGTTGCCGGAAGTTTGTATTTCGCCTTTTCCGGATAGTTTGCATCCCTGTCCGAATTTGCCGGAAGGCCGCTGCATGCTTTTTGAGCCTATCAACAATTCCACCAAACTACCTTTCCTGATATTCTCCTCGGTTTTACGGTATCCCCACACGGGAATTTTCACTTCTTCCCCATCAACACCAAGTGTTCTTGCATAGTCGCCCCATGTACCAACGGTATGGGCTTTCTCATCACCGCTGGTAACGATGGCGATAAACTCTGTTTTGTCCAGCACATTTTTCCATTGTTCTTTTTGTTTTTTCATAATTTACACTCCCTTTACCCCAGCCGTTTCAGCATGTTTACCTCTTTTTCGGTGAGGAAACGCCATTTGCTGCGCGGCAACTCTTTTTTGGTAAGGCCGGCGAGAAATACGCGGTCCAGCTTAATCACCTGATATCCGAGATGTTCAAAAATACGGCGGACAATCCTGTTTTTACCAGAATGTAATTCTATCCCGATTTGTTTTTTGTCATCGGCGCCGGCCACATAAGCAATGCTGTCGGGGACAACCTTACCATCCGACAACTCTATCCCATCAGCAATACTGAGCATGTGGTTTTTGGTGAGGTTTTTGTCGAGGAACACGTGGTAAATTTTCTTAATACGAAATTTGGGATGCATGAGTTTCTTGGCCAGCTCGCCATCATTGGTAAACAGCAGCAGCCCCATAGTATTACGATCCAACCGTCCCACGGGATAGATTCGTTCCGGGCAGGCTTTTTCCACCAGGTTCATCACCGTGCGCCGGTTAAACGGATCATCGGAGGTGGTCAGGAAACCTTTGGGCTTGTTGAGTAACAGATAACGGGGCTTTTCTTGTTTCAGTGTCTGTCCGCCAAACGTCACCTTATCGCCGGGCATAACTTTGGTACCCAGCCGGGTAATAACCTCTCCGTTTATTGTCACCGCGCCGCCTTCTATAAGCTGATCGGCAGCACGGCGTGAAGCCACTCCCGCGTTGGCAAGATATTTATTCAAACGAATGCCTTCGGTGGGATTTTCCGATTTCGCACTTTTTTTTCCAGATTTTCCGGGTTTATCGCGATGAGGATTTCCTGGTTTTGAAAAGGGTTTTTTTCCTTTTTGAGGCCTTTGTGATCTTTTTTGTACTGTCATAATTTCCTTAGAATGAGGCTGCAAAATTAATTAATACTCCATAGCGGTTGCTATGCTTTGCAGAATTTATTATATTTACCTGATTTTTTGACCGGCGTAACTATGAAAAATGAATTTATCACACTGGCCTCCCTGACATATATGCGTGCCCAGCTGTTGAGTGCCCGGCTGGAGCAAGAGGATATTGAAAGTTTCATGACCAATGTGAACCGGATAAAAGAAGGCCCGGGAGGCGTTCAGGTTATCATTAAAGCGGCTGATCTGGAAAAAGCGGTACTCGTGTGGGAAAGTTTCAAGTCTGCCTACGGCAAAGAAAAACAGGAGGCTGTTGACTTTATGCGTATTGCCAGGCGGATTCTGGTACCTTACGATTTTACGCTACATGCCGAAAATGCCGCATTGTATGCCTTGCGTATTGCCGCCAAAATGAAAGCCGATGTGCAGTTGCTGAATGTTTATTTCGACCCGGGGGTAGTTCCTTTTTCCCAGCTGGAAAGTTTTAGCTTCACAGCAAGTTTTGATGACATAGGTCTTGAAGTAGAGCAGGAGGCGGCCGGCAACCTGAAAGCTTTTTCCGAAAAGCTGAAACAGATACTGAAACAAAACAAAATCCGCGGGGTGAACGTGTTTTACGATTTGGTGAAAGGTAGCGCTGTATCTACCATACTGGCGTACATCAAAATATACAAACCCGGGCTGGTGATTATGGGTACACGAGGTAGTGATCTGGAAGGGTTGCGGTCATTTGGCAGCGTTACGGCCAAAGTAATTAAAAAAGCCGCCATTCCTGTTCTTGCCGTGCCTAAAGATTATCCTGCGGGCGATTTTACAGCCCCCAAAAGAGTGTTATATGCCACCGACCTCGACAACTCCGATTACTGGGCATTGAGTAAGCTGGCTTCATTTGTCAAACCGTTTAAGTCTGATATTTTCTGTGTTCATGTTTCGGAGGAAATTGAGAAAAAGGAAGAGATATACATGCACAAAGTGAAAGCTTTCGTGATGGATACGCTGGGTGTGAAGAAGCTGGAATGTGGACTGCTGGAGTGCCTCGATCCGCAACTCGGGCTTGAGGATTTTATCAAAGAAAAGAAAATCGACCTTGTGGCCATGACCACCCGTCATCGCAGCCTGATATCACGGTTTTACACACCAAGTGTAACCCAAAAATTCCTTTTCCAGACGACCATCCCGTTGCTGGTGTTTCATGCACTAGCCCCAGAAAAGAACTAAACAGCGTAAGGGCTTGTGAGAAAACAGCCCAATGAAATCAACGAAGTAATTTTATGGTTTTTCGTGGATGCAACCCGGCACAACTGTCTGCTGACGACTTTGTCTTTTTCAGTTTCTGAATATTTGTAATTTTGCTGAAACAAAACGTGAGCTATGGCAAATATTTTCACAAAAATCGTCAACGGAGAACTTCCCTCCTACAAGGTAGCCGAAACGGAAGATTATTATGCTTTCCTGGATATTTTCCCACTAAAAAAAGGGCATACGCTTGTCATCCCGAAAAAAGAAGTAGATTATATTTTCGATTTAGATGACGAATTGTATTCCGGTCTGTTTGCCTTTGCCAAAAAGGTGGGTAAAGCCATCGAAACGGTGATTCCGTGCAAGCGTATGGGCCTTACCGTCATCGGGTTGGAAGTACCCCACGCCCATATCCACCTTATCCCGCTGGACGGGCTGTACGACATAGACTTCAAACTCCCCAAACTCAAGCTTAACGAGGCTGAATTTGAGGAGATTGCATCAAATATCCGGAAAGCTTTTGAAAAGCTTTAACTTTTCAGTCTTTTAGAACAAGTATCCCAGTCCGACATAAACGCCACTTGTACCATCCTGTGCATCGAAGGCCTTCCCATATTCAATAGAAACAATGAAGTTCTGGTTCATGGCTATTTTCAATCCGAGACCGGCACTGTTGTGTAATTTCTCAGCATTGGTTTTAAAATAACTACCCAGCTGGTTAGCAGGAACGTTGCTGGTGTTAATTTTCGTTTTTTGGATAGCCATACCTGTATCGAAGAACAATACGGTGCCGAGGTAAAAATTTTGATTTGCCATGGAAAATTTCACAAACGCCCAGCGGAGTTCAAAGTTACCGTAAGCGATACCATCACCCACAATACGGTTACGAAGAATACCTCGCAGATTTCCGCTTCCTCCCAAGCCTTCATTATAAGCTTTGGAAGAGTGAGCATAGAAAATAAGCGGAGAGATGTAGAAAGGACTCTGGCCGGCCAGGGTAAACTGAGCACCGAGGCGATAATCAAAAAACAACGTGTTTTTAGCCAACGTGATGTATTGCCGTTGTGTGATAGAAAGTTTCAAAAACTCCGATTTCGTACTGGACATAAATCCGGGGGCTCCGGCCAAAACCGTTGTAAACCAGATTCCCTTGTTAGGGTTTGCTTCGTTGTCGCGACTGTCATACTCAAACCCGGCTTTAAAGACGGTAAATGAACCTCCGTATTTTTCGTTCTGAGGGATTATACCCCATTTAACATATTGATCATAAATACTTGCAGTATCAGGAAGCATATCTGCTGCTTTTCTCCCCTTATTCAGATGAGCAATATCCACCGGTTTAACATTGATACTATAAAAGCCCACACCGGCAACCCAGTGAACAAATTTATTACTGAAATCTCCACGAAGATCAACTTTTGCACGGAAAAATTTCCTTTTATAACGATAAAAAACTTTCGTTTTATACGCAGGGCTTTTAGTATCAACCCAGGAAGGGTTGTAAACAGCATCATAGCCGTTAAATCCATAAAAGGAATAAATCTGATCGGGCAGATAACTTATGTCAGCGTACACACGAATCCCCTTAATAAGTTTTCGGGTATCATAATTAACCCTGAAAATTCCGCTACCCCTTGTAAACCGGCTGGCCTCAACATACAACGACCGTTCATAATTAGGATAAATGCTCCCATCACCGTAATCATACAAGTTCATAAGAGCGCCATACTGAAAACCCAAATCGCTGTCGAACGAAACTACCGGTAAGGCGCCGATGTTCCAGCCCGTTTTAATTTTGTCGGTTTTGGTTGTCTTCTCCTTTTTGGCCTTTTTGCTTTCTTTTTTTCCGGTTTCCTGTGCGGTAACACTCAACGCAAACACTAAAACCAAAAAAGAAATAAGAACCGTTTTAGTAGTAAATTTTTTCATGGTAAGTTATATTTATTGATAATTATGGTTTCTCCGAAAAAGCTTGCCAGCATATTCTTTTTTTTCATTTAAGAATTATTATGAAATGATTCGTGTGGCTTTTTATCAAGCTGCTAATATAAATTATATCTTCGTATTTCAAAACTTTTTAAAGATAAATTTGTATAAAACAGGAGATATCAGGCTTTATTTTACATTTTTCTCGTTGGTTTTCCTTCTTTTTTTGGTTTTCGCCACACAAAGCAGGCTACAAGCTCAAACGGAAAGCGCCAATATTGTAGGTATTTACGGCATACTTATGAGCAGTGATACTCTGCAACCTATTCCTGATGCACAAATTTTTAGCCGCGACAACTACCTCGGTAGTTTTAGTGATACCAGCGGCCGGTTTTACATTACTGTGGCTCCTAACGATTCCATTATGTTTTCCTCACTGGGATACATCACAAAAATTATTCCTGTAACCGACAGTCTTCTGCACAGGAAACAACCTATTACTTTTTACATGACACTGGATACCGTTTTAATTCATGAAATTGTTATCCACGCTTTTTGGGACTACGAAACATTTAAACAGATGATTATTCACATGAAACCAGCACAGAGCAGCTATGATATTACGGAAGACCTGGAGAGACGGCCGCTTTTGTATAAGGCGCGGCAGGGGAGCTTTGACCTTTTCAGTCCGATACAGTCATTGTATAATCTGCTCAATGAAAAAGCAGTCGTGCAGCGAAGACTTATTCACAACCGGAAAATGTATAACCGGAAAATGATTAAGCTGGGACGACCGCAGGACACCATTCCCACTACGCTTGACTATATGCGGGATAAAATACGTCAATAGTACAATTGTCATTGCTTTATTGCTGCACATAAGCAAGTGCAGCAATGCTCAGCCTGACATTCGGAATTTCTAACAGTTTGTTACCACAGGCCTCCAGCGTGGCCCCGGTTGTAATAACATCATCCACCAAAATCACATGTTTTCCTTCAAGACGATATCCCTTTTTAATTTCAAAGATATCTTTTACATTTTCCCATCGCTCATAACGCGATTTTTTGGTCTGCGAAGAGGACTGAATGTTCCGGTAAAGCACATCGGATAATACACGGGCATACATATTGGAAGCCATCCCTTCACTAATCATCATGCTTTGATTATACCCGCGTGTGTGTTCCTTTCGCGGATGTAATGGAACGGGGATAATAATATCGGCCGTACGAAACAACCTGCTGTCGTTTAATTTATTACCAAATAACTTGCCGAGATGAGTCCCTATTTCCCTGTTGCCTTTGTATTTCAGTTTGTGGATTAGCTGCTGGGTTCCTCCCCCCTTACTGAAAAAGAGAAAGGAGGTGGCCGAGACAAGCGGAAGCCGTCCGTTAAAGATATCCATAATTTGGTTCTCCGGGGAAAGCTGAAAATTAGTGCGCGGCAGTTTATAAAGGCAGGTAGTACACAAAATCTCTTCCTGTTGGTGTAATGATTTTCCACAGAGCCGGCAGCTATTTGGAAAAAACAGTCCCAACAGATCAGAAGTCCATGTGGATAATTTAATGTTCAAAGGATTAAAAATTATTGCAAAAGCCTAAAAATACAGATTGTGTTTGTTCATGTCAAGATAGCGGCTCACAGAGAAGAAAGTGGAAAAACCGGTTACTGCCATGCCCAGCAAAACGACAAATACATACACCAGACCTATCATCTCGGTACTCTCGATAGCTGCCAACTCGGGTAGATTCTCCCGGGCAATAGCCAAAACAGCCGTTAGTAAAGCCAAAGCGATAAGAGCACTATAGAAGCCCTGCAATACCCCTTTCCACACAAACGGCCGGCGAATAAAGCCCCGTGTAGCACCAACGAGTTGCATGCTTTTTATTACAAACCGCTTGGAATAAATTGTCAGCCGGATACTGTTGTTCATCAATGCAACAGCTATTATCAGCAAAATGGCACTTAAAACCAACAAAACTAAGGTGATTTTACTCAGGTTTCTGTCAATCTCCTGAACCAGCGATTTCTGGTAGTAAACTTCTTTGACAAATGATTTCTTCAAAAGCTGGTTCTCAATTTTCGAAATACTGTCGTTGTTGGCCCAGGCAGCATTAAACCTTACGTCTATGGAAGGTAGCAAAGGATTGTCACCTTTCCCGAAGAAATTCACAAAATTATTTCCAAGACTTTTTTTCAACCGATCAAGGGCTTCACTTTTCGTGATATAATCGGTAGTTTTTACATAATCACGTGTATCCAGCTGTTTCTGCAAGCGAACGACTTCGGCATCTTTGACTCCAGGCTTTATAATAATTTCGAAACCAATATTTTCTTTAATATAATTGGATAATATTTTGGCATGTACAACCAGTAACCCTAGAAATCCCAAGGTAAACAACACCAGCATAATGCTAACGAGCGAAGTAAAATACGCCGTGTTTACGCGCTTTTTATAATATTGTTCTTCTTTTGCTACCATACGACCGGGCTAAATTAGCAATTTCCAATGAACGGACAAGCGAAAAAAGAGAGCAAAGAATGTAGAATTATAGATAGTGAACCGGTTTAAGCACCTACCATTCACAATTCACCATCCATTATTTAAGGTATTTTAAAGCTATTTAACAGGAAATTTTCACTTTTTTTAAATATTTTTGTTGCGCATTAGAAAAAATCACTTAAACCAAAATAGAATGAGAAAATATCTGATAAAATTAGCTCGGATTATGGTTATCATCCTCCTTGCAGGAATAACCTTTGGAGGGCTTTCTTCCTGCCAGAGCAAGAAAAAGCTGGCTAAAGATCAAGCCGCCGCTGCCTATAACACCAAAGTGCAACAGGCTAAAAAAGACCTGACTGCAATGTTAAACGGAACCACTGTCTGGACTCTTGACGAACAGTTTAAACGTTTGGACACCATCAAATCATACAATATTGATGACCAGGATGTAAAAGATCTAATCGTGAAAGTAAGCGACAAACTGAACACCGAAAAAGCCGAAGAGGAACGAAAAGCCGAAGAGGAACGGCTAAGAAAAGAGGAAGCAGCGAAAAAGCAAGCGGAACAAGCAAAATTTAATACCATTAACGAAAGTTTTGCAAGGATTGCGCAGGCCGGTTCTTACGAAGAAGCAGACAAAGAGATTAGCCGGACACTCGCTATTTTTGCTACTCCTGATGTGCCGGTATTGATAATCATCGACCAGGTAGATGGTGTAAATGACTATGACCGGCCCACCACGGCATCGCGTTTTTTGAACTACCTGAAAGATATGAAGTCCTATAACTATGCTGTGGAATCTGTGAAAAGGAATGCCGAAGGAAAAATTACAGAATTAGAACTCATTAAAAAATAAGCGCAATGAAAAATATAACTTATTCCATCCTTTTCCTGTTAGGAATGCTCGTGGTATTACCCGCAACGGCACAAGAAACACTTAACCCAAAGAGAAAACAAGCCATTGACAGTCTGGCACTGGAGAAAGTCCGCGACCTGAGTAAATATATCACTACCATTGGCAGCAAAGATACTCCCTGGAGTGAGGCAAACAGGGTAATTGACCGCGCCGAAGAACTTTTTATGCAGGGTTCCGAAATCGGGGTCTCCTCATTACTGAGACCACATATTGCGTATTATGGTGTTCGTAAATACTTCGAACGGCTGATGCGCCTTAACTACAGTAAAGTTGAAATTGAATGGTACAAAATTGATTATGTAAGCAACCTGCAACGACAACCAGATGGTACTTATGTAGGCGTTATTACTGTTTTTCAGAAATTTAAAGGCTATGACAAGGAGGGGCGTCTTGTTTATCAGGATACGACCAAAAAAGATATCACGGTTTATGTAAAACGTAAAGAGACCCAAATTGGCGGACGGATGGTTGGCTTTTGGGATGTACTGCTCGGCGATATGCGTGTAAAAGAGACACAGAAATAATAAACAGGAAAACTGTTCATTAAAAAACGCTGTTCTCCTCTGGAGCAGCGTTTTTTTATTTGTTGTTGTAAAGATTCATGGTACGGTCGGTGCCAAGAGTAGCAAAACTTTTAATGATTTCAACTGCCTTTTCGACCCGAGGAATAAGCAGGTCTGTTTCGCTGCGCGACCACTCTCCCAGCACATAATCAACCTGGTAGCCTCTGGGGAAATTATTTCCAACACCAACACGGAGACGTGGAAAAACATTGGTGCCCAGCTTTTCAATAATGTCTGTAAGTCCGTTGTGACCGGCATCACCACCCTGCTTTTTCAAACGCAACGTTCCCAATGGCAGAGCAATGTCGTCCAGTACGACAAGCAGTTTGTCCACTGGTATTTTTTCTTTCGTCAGCCAGTATTTTACTGCTTTCCCGCTAAGGTTCATATAGGTAGTGGGTTTGATGACCACCAATACACGTCCCTTAAATTTAAGCTTGGCGACAGAAGCAAGACGTTCGGTTTCGAATTTCGCTTTGAGGTCTGCTGCGAGGGCATTAGCTACTACAAAACCAATGTTGTGGCGGGTATTGGCATACTCGGCTCCGATATTTCCCAGACATGCAATGAGATACTTCATACGGTTAATTATTTATCTACCCCGGACAAAAATAAAGGGATAAAGCTTACGCCTTATCCCTTTACGAAAAAATTTATAAATTATTATTCTTCGGAAGCGGCTTCGGTTTCGCCTTCTTCACCCTCTTCACCTTCGGCAATAAGTTCATCATCAGAAACGCCACGGGCAGCTTTCACACTCACCACAACAGCATTGGCAGGGTCAAGAAACAGAAGCTTCTCTCCGGGAACTTCTTTCACCTTTATGGAGTTTCCAATATCCAAACCAGAGATGTCCAGTACAATATGATCCGGCATATCTTCTACCAGCCCTTTCATGCGAATTTTGCGTAATCTAAGTTGTAGCCTTCCCCCCTTAATAACTCCGGGAGCCGATCCTTCCATTTGAACTGGGATAGCAAGCGTAACAGCCTTTCCGGGAATAAGTTCCAGGAAATCGGCATGTAAAACGATGTCGGATACCGGATGGTATTGAATGTCTTGCAAAATAGTTTCGAAGCTCTCTTTACCCAATTCGATTTTAATAATAAATACTTCCGGAGTAAAGATGATTTTTTTGAAATCTTTCTGGTCGATAAAAAAGTGTTTCTGCTCTTTACCGCCATAGATTACACAAGGGACTTTACCCTCGCTTCTCAGCTTTTTAGCATCTTTTTTTCCTACGTTCTCACGGAGAGAACCGCTCAATGATACTGTTTTCATGATATAAAATTTAATTATTTATTAATATTTGTCCCCAAATTAAACAGGGAACTAATGGACTCAAGATTTTCAACGCGTTTAATTACTTCGGCAAAAAGTGTAGCGGTAGTGAGTACTTTTACTTTGTCGAAACCTTCCTTTATGGGGATGGTGTCTGTGACTATGATTTCGGAAAATGGTGAGTTTTTCAATACTTCGCTGGCATTTCCGGAGAAGATAGCATGTGTGGCCAAGGCTCTCACGCTTTTGGCACCTTTTTCCATAATCAACTCACCGGCTTTGGTGATGGTTCCGGCCGTGTCAATAATATCATCAACCAGCACCACATCTTTTCCTTCCACATCGCCGATTAATTGCATTTTCTCTATAACATTAGGTCTGGAGCGTTGTTTGTAGCAAATGGCAAAACCGGTGTTAAGACCTTTGGCATACGACGCGGCTCTACGGGTTCCGCCTGTATCGGGCGAGGCCATCATCAGGTTGGGCAAGCCAAGTTTTTTCAAATAAGGATAAAAAATAACCGAAGCGTACAGATGATCCACCGGGATATCAAAAAACCCCTGAATCTGGTCGGCATGCAAATCAATGGTTATCAACCTGTTGATGCCAGCTGTAGTTAGCAGGTTGGTAATCAACTTTGAGCCGATAGAAACCCGTGGTTTATCTTTTCTGTCCTGCCGGGCATAACCAAAATACGGGATAACCGCCACAATTTTACGGGCAGATGCTCTTTTGGCAGCATCTATCATCATCAGTAATTCCAAAATATTATCGGCCGGAGAAACCGTTGACTGGACGATAAACACATCGCGTCCGCGGATGTTCTCTTCATAGGAGGTTTGAAACTCACCATCAGAGAAATTGATAACCTCTGATTTCCCCAGCTTACTTCCGTAAGATATTGCAATCTTCTCCGCAAGATAACGGCTTTGCCGCCCGGAAAAAATACTAACTATTGGCTCCCGCATGATGTAGTTGAATAATTGAAATGCGGTGCAAAAATAATATAAAAACGGATGTAAAACAGGTGCTTATTTATTTTTTACGGCATTTTTAGCGCCTTCTTTTACAGATAGTTGCAAAAAACTAAAGGGACAGAGCCATTCTTTCTCACGAGATTATTGTTTCAGTGCCACCTTCATATATACCGGATTATGGTCGCTGTTGGCAAAATTCAAATCGATGGTTTTCACCCGCAGCAGGGAAACATTGGGCGAAATAATAAAATAGTCGATCGTGGTGGTGCCGTTTTCGCCCCTGACAAATGGCTTGTAATTCTGCCGGTTTGAAGGTGCTGTAGGGTCGTAGGCCCATCTCCATGATGAGGGGAAGATTTTATTGCTCATTTGTACCTTCGTTGGAACAAAACGGTTGCCATCAAATTTCCCTGCCGGCCTGAAGTTTGGGGGGTTGGCGTTCCAGTCGCCGCCGGCAATCACATAATTTCCTTTTGCATACTCATCTAACATTTTTTTCTTCAGAACATTCAGCTCCTTTACTCTTAGCAGGCTGTCATAAACGTAAGCCGAATTATGTGTGTTCATTATAACCAGATCCTTACCATTAGCCAAAGGGAAACGTGTAAGGATAAAAGCCCTGTCCAGCAAAAACAACTTTTTCGGCCAGGATGCAATGAGTGGATAGGCATACCGGGTGGCCTCATCATACGGATAGTCGGTGAATGTCATCAAGCCACCTTTCACCGCTCCCAAAGGATCATACCAGGGAACTGGAACAAAAGGGCATTTATAATTGAAAGCAAAAATAGCATGACTTCCTTTTTTGGCATTGGTAATTGCCTTTACCTCATTAAAATCATAGGAGCGATGCGAATGCATATCCACTTCCTGAATAAACCAGAAATCAATAGAATCGTGGGAAGTGACAAAATGCTTAATACCGCTCAGGTATTTTTCGACCATTTTTTTAGAAGGGCGTACTTTTGTCCCGCCATCGTAAAAGAAATCCATCCCGGCGCCCAAACCGGCATAACCAATGTTCCACGTCATGAGGTTAAAAGTGTCCTTATCCATTGGCTCAATGGTTGTATTGTTTTCACCCGACATAAGGTTAATTACCTTGGCGGGACGATAATCGGTAACCGAAATATAAGCCAGA
>CAYYOW010000039.1:0-18121 GCA_964473395.1 uncultured Lentimicrobiaceae bacterium
CTTACTCCGAAGATGGCCGTTTCATTGTTATGTCGGCCATCCAAAACGGAAACTCAGATATTTTTATTTTCAACGTGGCTGCCCGCTCTTTTGAGAAATTGACCAATGACGTAGCCTCCGATTTACATCCGGTTTTTGTAAACCACGGCCGGCAGATATTGTTCAGCTCCAACCGGATAAATGATACGCTGGACATAAAAACAAAAGAAGGCGACAGTCTGTTTTCGCAACATTTTGACCTGTTTCTGTATGATTACCGTCACAACAATCCCGTATTAAAACGGCTCACCCACACCCCCTACTGGGATGAAACCCAACCCGAAGCTTACGGGCCAAAGGTTTTTCGCTATTTGAGCGATGCCAACGGCGTTTATAATGCAAGGCTGGGAGTGGTTGACAGTACTGTCAGCTCGGTAGATACCGTTATTCATTACAGGTATTTTATTCATACAAAGCCCGTTAGTAATTACGCCAGAAATATCATTGAACAACATGTCAGCACCAACGCCGGGAAGCTGGCAGAGCTGATTTTTGACAATAACCATTGGAAAATATTTGTACAAAACATCACCGGATTTGCTGAGACCCGCATGGTGAAACCGGTGAACACCCCTTTTATGGCTGCAAAGCTGGAAGCCATCGGGAAAGCACACACTCTGCCTTCCGAAAAGATGGCTGATGCCACGACCAGGCAGATACTACAAGCCGAACCCATCTGGCATCGCAAGCATTTCCACATGCTTTATCTCGACAAAAACAACAAGGAAGTTATCGCCGGAGGATTTTCTAAACAGTTCAAAGGTCTCTATGGTGGTATTTATGGAGAGGCACGTGGGACAGGCGGCTACCGTGACGAAAACGGCCATTTTATATTTCCCAAACGGCGTAACTACTATACCGAATACGCAATTAACGGGATGGTCTCCCAGTTTAACTACAACTACCTGGCCACGTATTATCAACCTTATACGGGTGGAAAGCCGGCAGAAAATACCCCTATTAATATGGGTTACAAACTCGGGATTTCCGATTTAATGGAAGACCATCGCATCATTGGCGGAATACGGCTCAATTCCAATTTTATTGACAACGAATATACCTTTAGCTATGCCAACTACAAAAAGCGACTAAACCGGGAAATCCTGTTTCACCGTAACACTGTAACGCAAAGCAGTCGTTATTTTCTTGGAAAAATTCATTCGCATGAGCTGTATTACATCATGACATGGCCATTTAATGAAAACCTGAGCATTCGTGGTATTGCACATTTTCGCAACGACATGTTTGTGCTGACGGCTACCGATCCAGTTTCACTGAGTACGCCCACACGGTTTGACAACTGGGTTGGTTTTACCACTTCGCTCGTTTACGATGGGACAAAAAGGCTCGGCCTCAACCTTTACACAGGATCCCGATGGAAAATATTTGTTGAATATAACCAACTGATAAACAAGGGAAATCATAACTTGTTTGTGGCTGGATTTGATTATCGTTATTACTACCGGATTTACAGGAAGTTTATCCTTGCGGCGCGACTTGCCGGTAGTTCATCAGGAGGAACCGACCGGCTGATTTATTTTATGGGAGGGGTGGATAACTGGCTCAACCCAAAATACAACACGACCACACCTGTTGACCCGAACCAACATTATGCTTATCAGGCACTGGCAGTGAATATGCGCGGTTTTCCGAGAAATATCCGAAACGGAAATTCATTTCTGTTGCTCAATACAGAGCTGCGTATGCCGCTGTTTCAAATGTTCTCTGAGACACCTATTAGTTCTAAACTACTTCGGAATTTTCAGGTAGTCACCTTTGCCGATGTGGGCACAGCCTGGACAGGGCTAACACCATATTCTAAAGGAAATGTACTTTTTATCAACACCATCAACAGCGGCCCCATTCATGCCGTGGTGCAAACACAAAGAGACCCCATCGTTGAAGGGTTTGGTTTCGGATTCCGGATTAACCTTTTCGGCTATTTCCTGCGTACCGATGTTGCCTGGGGAGTACAAGATGGTGTGGTTACACCAAAACCATTATGGTACTGGTCGTTAAACCTCGACTTTTAAATTTTTAAATATGCAAAAGATGACATTAGCAGTACTTATCATCCTTATTCTTATCGGGTTGGTTGCCGGCATGTTCAGCAGGACAATCGGCATTGGAGGAGCCATAGTCATTATACCCTCTCTTATTTTTCCGTTGGGAAAGCATCAATATGAAGCACAGGGAAGCAGCCTCGCCGGTATATTGCCTCTCATTGGAGGATATTTCGGTTTTAAACTGACATTGAACATTTCTCAAAATAATTTGAGAAATGTTTTGGCTGTTATCCTTGTCCTCATTGCACTCAAGCTATTTTTATCAAAATAACACCTTACCATCCTTTTTTATACTTAAAACTGTGCCAAAAAAAATATTTTTGCTTATTCACATAGTTATACTAAGCTAAGCAATTAAGCCACTGGTTTTTATTTATTTATTCACGATGCTATGTTAATAAATTTCCATCAGACCATGTACATTTGTATTGTACATTGCAAAAGATTCACCAAAGTGCCCATTGGGGTTTAGTAGCTTAAATTTTAGTTAGTTATATTATTTAAAATAAGTGTTATTACGACTATGGAAAACGATTTACTCTTTAAGTTTGATAATGAAACGGGACATAATTCTTCATTAAAAACAGAGAAAACCGAGCAGGAAAAAGGGTTTTACGACAAGGTACTTGAAGAGAGAAAAAAGAATGAAGTAGCAAGTGAAAGAAAATTAAAAATGACCGTAGCCAAATTAGATTTGAAGAGTTCTGCTTCAGCAGAAAGTTCAGTACAAAAGTCCCGGGAAAATCAGGAAACACCTTATTCGTTTGATGAAGTATTGGAAGCTTCTACCGAATATTTTGGAGGAGACAGCTTGGCTGCCAGTGTGTGGGCCAACAAATATGCCCTGAAAGACAGCATGGGGAATATTTATGAAAAAAGTCCAGACCAGATGCACCGGCGTATTGCCCGTGAGATTGCACGCATCGAGCAAAAATACCCCAACCCGTTATCAGAAGAGGATATTTATGAAGTACTCCGTAAATTCAAGTATATTATCCCGGCAGGTAGCCCCATGGCCGGTATCGGTAATAAACATCAAGTATCTTCATTGTCAAATTGTTTTGTCATAGGCAATGATGGAGATTCCGATTCTTATGGAGGCATTATGAAAATAGATCAGGAGCAGGTACAGCTTATGAAACGCCGCGGCGGCGTAGGCCACGACCTTACCCATATCCGCCCAAAAGGAAGCCCTGTAAAAAATACTGCCCTCACCTCCACCGGAGTAGTTCCTTTTATGGAACGCTATTCCAACTCCACACGCGAAGTAGCACAGGATGGCCGGCGTGGGGCACTCATGCTCAGCATTGGCATCAAACATCCCGATGCAGAGAAATTTATCGATGCGAAAATAGAACAGGGAAAGGTAACCGGTGCCAATATTTCTGTAAAACTGGATGATGAGTTTATGCGGGCGGTAAAAAATAATACTCCATACGTTCAGCAATATCCCATAAACTCTCCGGAACCCAAATACAAAAAGGAAATAAATGCCCGGAATCTGTGGGGAAAAATCGTACACAATGCCTGGGCCTCGGCTGAGCCTGGAATTCTTTTCTGGGATACGGTTATTCGAGAGTCTATTCCCGACTGCTATTCCGACAAAGGCTTCCGGACGGTTTCGACAAACCCCTGCGGCGAAATTCCACTTTGCCCCTACGACTCGTGCCGTCTGCTGGCAATAAACCTATACAGCTACGTGGAAAATCCGTTCACTGACAAAGCATATTTCAACGGAGATTTGTTTAGCAAGCACGTGCACATTGCCCACCGCATGATGGATGATATAGTGGATCTCGAAGTGGAGAAAGTGGATTCCATTCTCGCTAAAATAGATTCGGATCCGGAATCGGAAGAGATAAAATATACCGAGCGCCGGCTTTGGAAGAAAATACGGGACAAATCGTTACAGGGGCGGCGCACAGGCATTGGCATCACTGCCGAAGGAGATATGCTTGCCGCACTCAATTTCAGGTATGGCTCTGACAATGCCATCAATTTCTCCGTGGAAGTTCATCGCCTTTTGGCACTAGAAGTTTATGCCAGCTCGGTTGATCTGGCAGAAGAGCGGGGAAGTTTCCCCGTTTATGAAACTGAACGTGAGCTTAACAATCCGTTTATCAACCGCATTAAAGAAAATGCACCCAATCTGTATGAAAAAATGAAACGGGTGGGACGACGCAATATTTCCATGCTTACCATTGCCCCCACCGGAAGCGTAAGTATTTGCACACAAACCACTTCCGGTATTGAGCCTGTTTTTATGGTCTCCTATAAACGGCGCCGAAAAGTAAATCCAAACGATAGAAACGTTGTAGTTAATTTTGTGGATGAAGTTGGCGATACCTGGGAAGAGTACAATGTGTTTCATCCCAAGTTTGAGGTGTGGCTAAAGTTGAATAATTATAATGTGGACGAGGTGAAAAACCTCCCGGACGAACAGTTACAGGAAATAATTAAGAAATCACCTTATTACAAAGCTACCTCAGCCGATATCGATTGGGTAAGTAAGGTGAAAATGCAAGGGAGAATACAGAAATGGGTGGATCATTCAATTAGTGTTACGGTCAATATTCCCGAAAATATTCCCGAAGAGATGGTCAGCGACATATACATGACTGCCTGGGAGAGCGGATGTAAAGGAATGACTATTTACCGGGAAGGTTCCCGTGCCGGTGTACTGGTGAGTAATGACAAGAAAGAAGAAAATGCGTTTAAAGAAACCAGTGCACCACAAAGGCCTAAAATTTTGGAGGCTAACATCCTTCGTTTTCAGAATAACTATGAAAAATGGATTGCTGTAGTGGGAAAACTCGATGGTCGTCCGTACGAAATTTTTACGGGAAAAGCGGATGACTTTTATCTGCCGCCGGCAATAGAAAAAGGATGGGTTATTAAAACCAAGAAAAAGGGGGAACATTCTCGTTACGATTTCCAATTTGAAGATAAACAGGGATACAAAATTACCATAGAAGGACTGTCACGCTCTTTCGATAAAACTTACTGGAATTATGCCCGGCTCATTTCCGGCCTTCTCCGTCATGGCATGCCACTGGCTTATGTTGTTACCCTTGTGGGTAATCTCAACGTGGAAGAAGACAACATCAACACCTGGAAAAATGGTGTGGTGAGAGCGTTGAAGCGCTATCTACAGGATGGCGAAAAAGCGGCAGGCAAAGTCTGCCCCGAATGTGGCGAGGAGGCCCTCATTTATCAGGATGGCTGCCTCACATGTAACGCTTGCGGCTATTCTAAGTGCGGGTAATCCCCTCATTTTCTACATAACAAACATAACGCCCGAAGATTTTAATAACCTCCGGGCGTTTTTATTTTCTTACAGACTTTAACATCAGTTAAAAACATGCAATAAATTTCCATCGTAAACGGCATGATAGGTAATTAAAGGATAACGGCCTGTGCCTTTAAATAGTGAGCCGTCCAACAGCTGGTAGGAGTTTCCGGTACACTCATCTTCTGCAAACGGATAATATTTTCCCACAATCAATTGAGTACATTTACCCCCGGAACAACACTTGTCGGGGTTGTTTGGCGGAAGACGATCATAGGCTTTGAAATCGTTTTGACTTGCGCGATAAATAATCACACCACGCGAGCCTTGACCGATGTAAGCTCCCTGGTTACCGTTAGCAATGTAAATCCAGCCACCAACAGCATTCAGCCCCTGATAAAAGGTTGAGTTAGGGTCAATATCAATCCGGATAACCGCATGAGGGTTATTGGGATTAAGGCTTGTTTTATTACATGAGCCCAACAACATGACGGCCAATACAGCCGTGAAAAGTAATAACCGTTTCATCTTTTTTACTGAGTTGCAATGATAACGAAAAAGCCAAAATAGAACAAAACCATTCTTCACACCCGTATCGCTTATCAAATAAAATTGGTTAAAATACGTTAAAACCCAGTTCTTATCGGACATTTGATAGTTTATATTTCACAAATATTAATACGAATAAAATCTACGTATCATTGTGGATATCAACATGTTTAACCTTTAGATTCAATTATCAATTTCAATCGACTTTAACAAGAGATATAAGCCAATTACATGTATTATATATGAATATGTAATTTAGAACCAGTCTTATTAAAAGCTATCTACTTGTCACACATAGCCTTCCCTTAGATATATACGCTGGCACATTCCTTATGTGACATGTATCACATAAGGAATGTGCGGATGAACATAAATTTGTCGCAACTTCTTTAGTCGAAGTTATCAAACGGTTATAACATCCAGTACTTTGAAAGTTCATTATTAAAGAAATCATCAGGATTAATTATTAACAAATTCTTAAAATTATGAAATATAAATTATCATGTGAAGAGAAGAAAGTAAGAAAGGGTTCTTTTCTTAAGAAAAACAAGCTGTCACTTGTGGGAGCATTTGTCGCCTTTCTATTCTTAGTATTAGGTTCCGGAACAGTTGAGGCTATTCCAAGTTTCGCACGACAAACGGGTTTATCTTGCTCAGTATGCCATACGGTATTCCCTGAACTCACTTCTTTCGGGAGGCAGTTTAAGTTAAATGGTTATACCATGACGAACATAAAGACCATTACTCAAAAAGAGTCTTCTTCAAAAGGTAAAAGCAGTAGGGATGTATTAAAACTACTTCATATCCCACAAATATCGATGGCATTTAAAACCGGATATACACATCTGGCAAAAACCATACCCGGAACACAGAATAACAATGCTGAATTTCCACAGACATTGAGTCTCTATTATGGCGGTGAAATCACACCACATTTGGGTTCCTTTATACAAATTTCTATGGAAGCCGATGAGGGAACTTTTGGAATTGATATGCTTGATATTCGTTATACCAATACTACCAAGCTGGGGGAAATACCTCTTTTGTATGGTTTAACCCTGGATAATGGTCCTATGATGGGGGATGTATGGAACACAGCTTCACCCTGGAGTTATCCTTATTCCGCTTCGGGTGTAGCACCAGCCCCAACAGCAGGTACAATTATTGAAGGAGGCCTTATGGGGACTGTAGGAGCTGGTACCTACGGGTTGTTTGGCAGAACTCTCTACCTGGGTTTTAGCGTATATCGGACAGCACCATTCGGAACAGTTTTTCCTCCCGACAATTCATCCATGATGACGATTAAAGGACTAAGTCCGTACTGGCGTGTTGCCATCCAACACCAATGGACAAAAAGTTATCTTGCTGTCGGAACATTCGGGCTGTCAACTCAACTATATCCTACCGGCGTTTCTGGGGCAACAGATAATTATACTGATTTTGGATTTGATCTTCAATATGAGTATTCTTTTGCAAAGGGTCAACTTACACTGCACAGTAGCTATATCACGGAGAAACAAGAGCTTAACGCTTCTTATGCCGCTGGAGATAGTCAGAAACTGTCTAATAAGCTTAACACCTTTAAGACAGATGCAAGTATTTTCTTCCGGAGCGGTTGCAAATTTACACTGGGTTATTTTACCAATACCGGTAGTACTGATAACATCGTTTACGCACCCGGAGAGGTATCAGGAAGCCGGACCGGCCTTCCGAACAGTAGCGGTATAATGGCCCAGGTTGATTACCTGCCATGGGAAAATACTAAAATCTCCCTTATTTACACAGCTTATAATAAGTTTAATGGAGCCTCAACCAATTATGATAATTTCTCAAGGAATGCTTCAGACAACAATTCTATTTATCTACAACTTTGGTTTTTGTTTTAGCAGTTTAGCTGTCTGATCCTTTTTAAAGACCTTACTATTTCTTAATAAAGTTGCGCAAACCCGTCTGGAAAACTATTGGTTTTTCCGGGCGGGTTTATTTTATAGCCAACGGAAATAAAGCCCTGACAAACACAACTTTTCACAATATAATTCCTGTCGTTTTCTCCCTCATCAATGGAAATAAGCTTAAAACTACTAATTTAAAGACAGTCTATATTAACATTTATTAACTTATGACACAATGTTTTACCAAAAGTGATCCACAGCAGCAAAATGTTTATGTGACACAAGTCACACGGGCAATGTTGGAATGAGAATAACTTTACCGAGTTCTCTATTTGGAGTTGTTAAGAGTTGCACAGTCAGCTTTTGAGGACATCAATGCAGACACAATCAGTTATTTCAACATTAACAAATTCTTAAAGTTATGAAAAGAAAATTATCATGCGAAGAAAAGAAAACCAAAAAGGTCTCTTTTCTTAAGAAAAACGTGCTTTCTCTTGTGGGTGGGTTCGTCTTCTTTCTTTTCTTATTAGTCAGTTCCGGAACGGTACAAGCTGTTCCCAGTTTTGCCCGGCAAACAGGACTATCTTGTTCTGCCTGCCATACGGTATTCCCGGAGCTCACCTCTTTCGGGAGACAATTTAAGCTCAATGGATATACGCTTACGGGTATAAAAACCATTCACCAGGCAAAAGTAAAAAAGGATGGATCAAAAAGTGCTATTCTTAACCTGCTGAGTATTTCACCTATTTCTGCCATGTTTCAAACCGGTATTACACATGTCAGCAAAACGATTCCAGGAACCCAAAATAACAACGTTGAGTTTCCTCAACAGTTAAGTTTGTTCTATGCCGGCCAAATTACACCACACATAGGTGCGTTTATTCAGATTACGATGGATGACGAATCAGGAACTTTCGGTATGGACAATACTGATATTCGCTATTCAAATCACAGCAATGGAAAATTACCTTTCACTTATGGTCTTACACTGAACAATAATCCTACAGTTCAGGATCTTTGGAACACAACATCCGCATGGGGATATCCTTATACCGCATCGGGAGTAGCTCCCGGACCTGGTGCAGCACCCATGATTGAAAATCTCGGTGGTATGGTTGCCGGTTTGGGTGGTTATGGACTCGTAAATAATCTTTTTTACTTTGAATTTACAGGTTATGGTACTGCCCAACTTGGATCAGCACTTCCTCCTGATGCAACAACAGCCGGTGTCATAAAAGGAATTGCTCCTTATTGGAGATTTGCCATTCAGCATCAATGGACTAAATCATATCTCGAAGTGGGTACTTATGGAATGTCAACAAGTATGTTTCCCATGGGTGTTTCCGGCCTGACCGATAAATATGCAGATTTCGCGTTTGACTTACAATATGAATATATGTTTTCAAATGGCCAATTTACTTTTCACACTACTTACATTACTGAGAAGCAAACACTTAATGCTTCCTACGGCGCAGGTGACAGCCAAAACCTTTCCAACAAATTAAATACTTTTAAATGTGATGGAAGTGTATTTTTGAAAGCAGGCGTAAACTTCACGCTTGGTTATTTCAGCACTACCGGAACAGCTGACAACGTTCTGTATGCACCAGCAGACATGGAAGGAAGCAGAACAGGAACGCCTAACAGCAGTGGGGTTCTTGCTCAATTTGATTATTTACCTTGGGCAAACACTAAAATATCTTTACAGTATGTAGCCTATAGTAAATTTAACGGAGCCAGTACAAATTATGATGGCTCCGGCAGAAGTGCTTCAGACAACAATTCTATTTACCTACAGTTATGGTTTTTATTTTAATCAACTGATGATCGTCTGATTATTTTTGGGAATTCTATTCCGAGTATAAAGTTGCTTAAACCCGTACGAGAAGCCTCGGCTTACGTACGGGTTTATTATTTGATCCCCGGAAAAGAAAGTAAAATAAACACGACTAATCATCATTATCATCATCGGGAGCAGCTTTCTCGTTCACAAATGCACTATGAACAGGTGCAGGAACAACAGCATTCGCTCCTTTTACCGCTTTCCAGATAATTTTGTTGTACTCACCATCAGGGATGGCATCCTCTCGGGAAAAGTTTAATTTTTCAGATAATTTTGCACCATACGAATAACGTGTATTCAGCTTGTTCATGTCCACTTTGGGGACAATGGCACGATAACCTTTCAGATAAGCCGTGTCGGTAATAGAATGCAAAATGGGATGCGCAGCAAGGTCGTATTGTGTCATGGGGGGAAGCCCCAAAATCAGCTCCATGGTTTTCAACACACCGGAAGTGGAGTACATGGTGTGATCTACAAAATGCCGTTTCACATAAGGCCCGATAACAAGCAATACCGACCGGTGAGCATCCACATGATCAGGTCCGTTCTGGGCATCATCTTCCAGCACGAACAAAATACTGCTTTTCCAGATTTTACTGTGCGAGATCTTATCCACTATCAAACCGAGGGCATAATCGTTGCGGGCTACGTAAGCTACGGGTGTTGGACTTCCGGGGCGTGTACCGCGGCAGTGGTCGTTGGGCAAACGTATCAGGTTAAACTGAGGAACTTTCCCGATAGCCACGATACTGTCGAAGTCATGTGCCCAGATTTTGTAACGCGTGAGATCGGGAAAAGAGAGGTTAAAGCCGGGATAAGCCTTGCAGGTGTATGGTACTAAAATAGAATCGCGGGGATGGAAAGGCCCTTTCAAAGAATGGGTAAAAGCTATGAATTCACCATAGTTACGGAAAGTTTTTCCGTGCGAAAGCACATCGTTCCAAATGTATCCTGAAGAAGGTGCAGCAGCTGGGACCCCTCCTTCAAAGTCATAAGAGGCCCCTCTGCGACCATAATTCACCGGCCACAGTTTCTCAACATAATCAGAAGCATAAGCAGCTGTGGACCAATTGTGTCCATCAGCGCTAACCTCCGCATCGGTGTAAAAATTATCGTAAAGCGTGTATGTTGTTGCCAACTTGTGCGCGTTGGGCGTAACTTTTCTGCCAAACAAACAGAGAGCTGAATCACCATTTCCTTCGGCCATATCGCCCAAAACCTCATCATAGGTTCTGTTTTCACGAATAATATAAAAAATGTGTTTTACCTGGGAACTTCCTTTGCCATCGGGCTTTTTGGGGATAATGGATTGGTTGCTCTCCTCTTTCACCTTTTTGATAAAAGGGGTATTATTATAAACTTTTCGGCTCATGGCAGCCAGCAATTTACTTTGCGGAAAATTGATCACCGAAACAGTTCCTTTAAACATGGTTCCGGTATAATTTTCCCGCCAGTTTCCCGGTCTTCTTTTTTCAGGATTGGGTCCATCGGGGTTGGCACGCGAAGCAATTCCCTTTCCGTTGGCAACCAGTATTTTTCCTGATTTTAGATACTGCACAGCCGTAGGATACCACCCCACGGGAATAAAGCCGAGGTTTCTGGCATGACCGGGTTTTTCCACATCAAATACTGCAAGATAATTATTGTCAGCATTGGCAATAAGCAATTTATCACCATCCGGCGACAAAGCCAGTGCATCAGGAGTACTACCGTAAGGCAAACCGGGAAGTAGCGCCGTATGAATCGTCTCGCTGATCTCTTTTTTTACCAAATCGATAACAGTAGCACTGTTGTTATTGGCATTGGCAACAAAAAGCCGGCTGTCGTCACGACTAATGACCATATCATTGGGATGATTACCGGTTTTATAACGATGGGTGATGACGTAATCGTTCAAATCAATTTCGATTACCATGGCTTTTCCCCAAATGGAGATATAAGCATATGTACCGGCATAGTTTATTTTGACATCATAGCACTTGCCGGGCATCGCCACTTTCCTTATCACCTTTTTACTGTCCAAATCTATCACATAAAGGCTGTTGCTTTTTTGAGAAACCGCAAGCAGTTGATGTTTCCTTTTGTTTAAAGCCAGTCCGGTGAGCGAGATATCTCCTTTCGGAAATTTAGGGCCTACCACAAGCGTATCGGCCGGAGTGAGCTTCCCTTTTTTAAATGAAAAAACATAAACAACATTATTATTTCCACCGGAAACATACAGTCGTTTGTCTTTAGGGCCAAAAGTAAGCCCCACCCAAGTATTGCTGACGACATACCGTTGCACTTCTTTCCTGGCTTTTATATCCACTACCGAAAGAGAATTTACTCCCATGCCGCTATTGGACGTGATGGCATACCGATCGTCCTTAGTAACCACCATGTTAAGCGGCAGCTCACCAATGGGAACTTGCCTGCCGGCCGGAGTCAACCTCCATCCGTTGGGTAAAAGAGTGTAATTTTGGTACTTTCCGGGAAGCTCAACTGAGCCAGGCTTGTCTTGTGCCTGAAGCAGGCCGGGAACCAGTACCAGCATCAACCACAACAAGCTTATGTTTGCAAAAGTCTTTCTCATCTCAATTTCTTTATAAAAAGCAAAGATAGGCAGAATAAAGAGATTCTGTATTAACCTGTTGAGTCTCGAAATACCGATTGTTTCCAAAAAGAAACCGGGAAAAGAGCCTCAAGAGGCCGCCGGCACCTGAAAACGATATATTTTTCACTTCTCTTCCCGCTGCTTTTCCTACATTTGCATTAATCAATGTCAGTACAAAAGCGTATATTAGTTTGCCCCATGGACTGGGGACTTGGCCATGCCACCCGTGTAGTTCCTATTATCCGGCTGTTGCAACAGACTGGTGCCGAACCTATTATTGGCGCCGACAACAAACCATTGGCTTTTCTGCGGCAACAGTTTCCGAATACCCAATGGGTTAGAATACCCGGATTTGAACCTGAATACCATAAAAAAGGGTTACTACCTATCAAAATGGCTGGCGCCATTCCTAAAATGATTAAGGAGGCAGACAAAGCCCATACACTGCTGGAAAAAATTGTTCGGGAACAAGACGTTGATGCTGTCATCTCGGACAACCGCTATGAACTGTGGTCTGAAAAAGTGCCCACCATTTTTATGACTCATCAGCTCAACATTTTACTGCCGGGGATTCTGTCTTCAGGCCGATTGGTAATCCGAAAAATGATTAACCGGTTTATCATAAAGCATGATGAATTGTGGATTCCCGATTTTGAAAATGAGCCATGCCTATCCGGAAAACTTTCCCATATAAAAAGAATGCCACTGAGAAACAGCTTTTTTGTCGGTCCGCTAAGCCGTTTTGAAGGAGCTGAAATACCCATGCAGGGAGCTGTCAAAAAGGAATTGGATATACTTTGCCTGCTCTCCGGTCCCGAACCACAACGTACTATTTTTGAAGAAATTCTTATCAGCCAGCTGAAAAAAAGTAAATTAAAGTCAGTACTACTTTCCGGAAAACCGGATGAAAAAGGAAAAAGGCTTTTAGGAAATATGGAAATTCGCCCACATGCCGACGATAAGGAGATGCTATCGCTGATACAATCGGCCAAAAAGGTTATTTGCCGTTCGGGTTATAGCAGCCTGATGGATATGGTGAGCCTAGGGAAGAAGGCTATTTTTGTTGCCACACCGGGGCAACCGGAACAGGAATATCTGGCACAAAAGCTGAAAAGCCAAGGACTTTTCTACTCATATAGCCAAAAAGCGTTCTCTCTGCAAACAGCATTACAGGAATCCGAAAAGTATAGCGGGCTGCATCTTACCAATGATTACAAAATATTGAAAGCACGCATCGAAGCGTTAATAAAAAGCTGCAGCTGATTTTTGGTAGCTGGCGAATGCTTATCTTTGTCCTCTAATTTTCAAAAGCTCTCTGCCATGCTTATACAGGAAAATATGAAACTGGCCGATGTGATCCTCCACGACCACACGCTGGTTCCCATCATAAACCGCTTTGGCATCCATTTGGGATTCGGAGATGACAGCATTGCCGAAATTTGCCGGTATCAGCATCTCAACATCGACTTTTTCGTTACTATTTTAAATGCTTTTCACGACACACACTATTTCCCCAAAGAGCAACTTCGGAATTTTCCAGCCACTATGATTATTGATTATTTACGAAAGGCACATCATTATTTTCTTGAAGAAAAAATGCCGGAGATATCAATACTTCTAAAAAAAATGGCTGAGGAGTACCCGCTGGATAAAACGACATCTAACCTTATCGACAATTTTTTTACAGACTATACCGTGGAACTCAAAAAGCATATCCTACGGGAAGAAGAGACCATATATCCTTATGTTTTGCAGCTGGAAGAAGCAGTTTTGGAGAACCAGATTGAAGAGAAGCTCTTCAAAAAAATCAGCGATTACCCTATTTCAGGCTATGAAGCCGAACACGAAAATATAGAAGAAAAGCTGTTTGACCTGAAAAATATACTCATTAAATATTTGCCCGAACCTAAGAATGACAAACCTGGCTACCGTCTTCTTCGTGAGCTGTTTACACTGGAAAAGGAACTGAACGAACATGCCCGTATTGAGGACTTGATCATGGTGCCTAAAGTGAAAGCCATGGAGAAAATGATACAAAAAAGGGGGAATTAAAACAGCCGGTATGAAAAGTATTATCATTGTTAACAAACACTACCTCATACAGGCCGGAATAGAAGCGCTGATACAGGAAATTCCGGGACTCACACTTCTGAAAACCTATGTAGGTGACGAGCCACGTCTCACCAGCATCCTTTTAAAATACAAGCCCGATTTGCTCATCATCGATCCCTCTTCACTTTGTTCAGAAAATGCCACATTGCCACGCAAAATACGTTCATCGCAAAATACGTTAATCGTTGCTCTGGTACGAAAAGAGGACAAAAGCAAACTCTCTTCCGACTATAATGAAATACTCTTTTATGAAGAGAGTAAACTTATGCTGGAGAAAAAACTACGACACCAGGCCGGAAATTGGCAAAGTGCAGAAGCTATCCCAAAGGAACTAAGTCAGCGCGAGATAACCATCCTGAAACTCATTGTAAAAGGGTTTACCCATCAGGAAGTTGCCGACAAACTGTTTCTGAGTATCCATACGGTAAATACGCACCGGAAAAACATCAACAAAAAACTGGGAATCAAAACAGTATCCGGGCTCAGCGTTTATGCCATTATGAACCACCTGATACAAATGGAAGAACTGGTGGCTAAGAGGTAACCTTCGGACTATCCGGCACATGCTCTGAGAAAAGATATTATTCTGTAAAAGTTACCGGCAAACGGCTTACACAAAAAGAAAAGCATTATTTTTGCCGGTGTTATTTATACAAAATCTAAATTACCATGAAAGCAATCGGACTTTTCTACGGATCCACTTATGGCATGACAGAAGATATTGCCAAAAAAATAAAATCGACTTTTAAAAAGTTCAGTGTTGATCTTTACGATGTAAAGGAAGCTCCAAAAGAGGTGCTGGTAAAATATGACTACCTTATTTTTGGCACTTCAGCCTGGGGCATTGGCGAAATGCAGGATGATTGGGAACGCTGGATATATGCACTTGAAGGAGTTGACTTTTCTGAAAAAAAAGTAGCCCTTTTCGGGCTGGGCGATCAGAAATCCTATCCTGAGAGTTTCGTGGATGGATTGGGAATACTTTATTGCCGCCTTCCCGACAAATCCGTTGTGGTAGGAGAATGGCCAACTGAAGATTACAAATATTATTTTTCCCTTGCAGAGAAAGACGGAAAGTTTGTGGGGCTGGTACTGGATGAAAATAACCAAAAGGAAAAAACCGCTGAACGCATCAAAAAATGGGTAGTGCAGTTGGAAAAGGAGTTTGTATAGCCCCGGGATCTTTCTATTTTAAAAAAGCAGCATTCCCGGAAACCTATTTCGACTACCATTGCTCCAGCTTTGCATAATGAGATAATACCATCCCATCACCACCGTAACAGCCAACACGGAAAGCAGCACGTGCGACTCTGACAAAAACTGCAAAAGCCTGTTCTGTAAGTGAAACAAACCTCCCCCCGAAAGCTTTAAGCCGAAAATTCCAATCAGCTTTTGCAGCCCCGCGGGCGCAGAGGCGGATTCGGGAAAAAGGAAAACGGTAGCCAGCAAAATAGTGACAATCACAAAACCTATGATCATCCAGGCGGCTTTTGATATAACCGGTTTGTAAACAAATTCTGAAGCTTTTTCCTGCTCAATTTTTTTCATAAGATGCCACGTAAAGTCCGCCGGGGCATGTTCCGCACCAACAGAAGAAAACAAGCTAACCAATTGTTTGTCCACCTCTGTTTCCGAAATATTTTCCTGATATTTCATTTTTTTATCCTTTCCCGGGAATCGCTTCCCCTTTCAAATGCATTAGTTTATCATATAGTTTTTTTCGTACTCTGAATAATTTTATCTTCCCTGTTATGTTCTTTCCCCATTGTAAATTTGACGCTGGAATAACGCCGGGGTTACAGTCTGGTTTAAAAAAGTTTATCCTCTCAGCTGTAAAAATAGTTAATCCGGTTGTAACCATCCTGACAATTTTGCGTCAAAAAGGCAAACAAACAGAATTGTTCATCAAAAATTTACTAAGATGGCAGATAATATTTTAGTCCCCCTTATCGTTTTCGCAACAATCTTCGGAATTGTTTACGTTTTCCTCACCACCCGAAACAAGGAGCGCCTGACACTTATTGAAAAAGGTGCAGATGCCTCTCTTTTCAACACCAACCGTAAATTTAACTGGAAGAATTTCATGTTGTCTTTGGGTATGTTGCTGGTGGGTATCGGCGTAGGCATAATGTTTGGCGCTTTTTTTTCAAAGAGCATCCCACTTGAAGAAGGGGTTGCCTACCCCATGAGTATTTTTACTTTCGCCGGGCTTAGCCTTATCATCTATTATTTCGTTGCCCGCAAAATGGATAAAATGGACAAAGCAGATTAACTTTACAGTAAACACACCGAAAAGCCGGAGACAGATAATCATCCGGCTTTTTTCATTCCCGTACTTGCCTATTTTCTTACTTTTGCAAAAAGATTATAGCCATGCTACCAAATTATATCGTCTGGAATGTAAACCCTGATATTTTCCATCTTTCAAACTCCTTCCCCGTTATTGGAGGTCTTACCATACGCTGGTACGGTTTGCTCTTCGCCCTGGGTTTCGTAGTCGGCTATCTCATCATCCTCAAAATTTTCAAAAAGGAACATGTAAGCGAAAAAGAAACAGATACTTTGTTTACCTATATGTTTATTTTTACGATTGTCGGGGCACGGCTGGGACATGTTTTCTTTTATGAACCACATTATTATCTGTCTCATCCTATACAAATTCTTGAGATTTGGCACGGCGGGCTGGCCAGTCATGGCGCGGCCATTGGTATTCTGCTGGGCTTATATATTTTTTCGAGAACACAACACCGGTCGTACATTTGGGTTCTCGACCGGGTGGCCATTGTTGTTCCGCTGGCCGGATTTTTTATCCGGATGGGCAATCTTATGAATTCGGAGATCATCGGCAAGGCCACTACCTTACCCTGGGGCTTCGTTTTCAAACGTGCTTTTGAGCCACAATACACCATAGGCCCACATCATCCGACACAAATATATGAAGGGCTGGCATATCTGCTCATTTTCATTTTCATATACCGATATTACTGGCACCATACAGAAAATTTAAAGCCCGGGAAACTTTTCGGGTATTTTATGTTGCTGATTTTCTCGGCTCGCTTCCTCATCGAATTTCTCAAAGAGCCTCAGGAAGTGTGGGAACAACATATGTTGCTGGATATGGGACAATTACTCAGCATCCCCTTGATTATTCTGGGTATTTTCGTGTTGATATGGTCAAGCAAACAAAAAGCCCGGAAAGTATATTAATTCCAGGCTTTTTGTTTGAGAAAGGAAAATCATTTTATTTTGTGGTACCCTCCATGAGCTTCAGCTGGTCGTAAAACCCTTTATTGATTTTTTTAGAAAGTTTAACCTGATGAAAACCTTTGGTTAAACGTGCCATTTGCTGCAAAGCCGACAAAGCCTCCCGGATATTATTGTCGTAGTACGGGATAAACCTGTCATTCAGGCTATTATAATAGCTCAGATCGTCCATGTAACGGTTATAAATCTCCGTGGCTACTTTGTTTCCTTTTTTGAAGGCGCCCGACTGATAATACAGCAATGCCCAGTGAATGGTGTAATAATCAAACGGGAATTTGCTGTTGGGAAAGAAATAAATTCCCTTATCAAGCACGTTCACAGCAGAATCATACTTGTGTAAGTTAACCAATGCCTGCGCCAGACGTATATAAGACTGTTTGGCAAGAATGGAATTGCGGAAGCTTTCACGATCTACATGCACATCGGGCATGTTAAGCCGTCCCCAACGCACATTTTTATTCATAAGAATACGGT
>CAYYOW010000040.1:0-17400 GCA_964473395.1 uncultured Lentimicrobiaceae bacterium
CATCTTCATAAACCACATGCAGGATGATGTTGTCGTAGTGCGGGTCGTTTTGATGGCCGTGGCGGTACCAGTCGGAAGATTTGGTATGTATCTCGATGTTACCTGCCCACAGCGTGTTGTCAATCTTGATGAAGCCGTTGAAGAAATCGGGGCCACTGTCGTCATTTTGTTGACCGGGATGCTTAATAAAAATATTTTCCTTGTTGCTGCCGGTCAGCGTTTTCCCCGGCAGGTGGTACTTCCACAGGTAATACAGAAAGTCTTCGTTCATAATTGCGTTTAGGGTTTTCGGCCTCACAAGGTATGAAATTTTGTGGTTGGTGAAATGCTAATGTGCTAATGCGATAATTTGCTAATTGGTTATTCGGTAACCGGGTAATTGGATAACTGGTTATTTGGTTGTCAGGCTCCTCGTCACCTTTTCGCAACTTCTCTTTCTCACTCTCTCGCAATTTCTCTTCGTCTCCCTTTCGCCCCCTCTCTTCTTTGCGGCAGGGATGGAGCGGATAGCCCGCAGGAGGGAGCACTATTTGAAGCTTGGCGGACAAAAGCGACAGGGGGAGCTCTTTGTTTCGTCATAGCTGAAAAGGGCTTCCCTACGAGGACTATGAGCGGACAGCCCGTGATGGCCTGTGTGATAGCCCGCCCAACAAATTATTTGACTTTTGACGGCATCATCGTAAAAGTGAGGGGAGAAATTTCAAAAAAAATCCTTATATAAGTAACGGGCATAGAGATATTAAGCGATTTTTTTGTAAAAAATTGTAAAAGTCTGTGTTCTTTTTTGTCCGATTGCTTGCAGTGGAGCACGAAAATAATTACTTTTGTAGCGCAGCATATTTTGAAAAGATGGCAAATGAGAAAGTTTTAATTTCCGGTATAGAATATAAAGTCAGGAAGTTAATAGAGAGACATCGTTTGCTGTCGGATGAAAATAAGCAGCTAAAAAATGAAGTGAGCGCCATGAAAAAGCAATTGGAAGCACTTCAGGAATTGTTGGACAAAAAAAATAATGAATTTTTAAAATTAACGTTGGCAAATGCCTTAGAGAATAAGTTCGGTGTTGAGAAAGGAATTCAGATAATTGATGAGCTGTTGGAAGAGATAGACCGAAGTGTGGATGTAATTAGTAAATAAGGAAATATTTTGCAGGATAAACCATTAAATATCAAGGTGATTATTGCCGGAAGGCCCTACAAAATGGATGTGCATCGTGAGCAGGAAGAGTTGGTCAGAAAAGCGGCCGGCTACGTGGATGAGTCGATAAATAGCTTTGCCCATTCGTATGAGTATGATGATCAGCAGGATTTACTGGCCATGATTGCACTGCAAAATGTTGTCGGAATGATGGAGTTGGAGGAGAAAAAGGATTTTCGCGAGAAAGAAATGGAACTGAAACTAAAAGAGATAGATAAAATCCTGAGTAATCAATTATCAATGGAATAACGTTCTTTGTATTAAGATATACCCGCATAATCTAATGTTTGTAAACTCAACACTACAAATTTTAGGGAAAAGCTTAGCGGATTGTAGAGCAGGCCTGTTTACCCTCGTGGAATTTGCCTTTGGCAGACACTGGACGTTCGAAAATCACGGCTACCCTAACCATATTTTCCGGAGTTTACTTTAGCTCCATGGTTATGCGGGTTTTTATTTTCCGGTGTTTGCCGCACAAACAAAATGCTTATGGAAAACATTATAATTTACACAATACTTGTGTTGGCAGGTGTTGGTATTGGCATATCTATTACTTACTTCTTTCTGCGGAATACTTTGCTGAAAAAGAGTCATGCTATTCTCGAAGAAGCGAGAGAGAAAGCCGAAGTGGTGAAGAAAGAAAAGATACTTCAGGCTAAAGAAAAGTTCCTGCAACTTAAAAGTGAACATCAAAAACTGATTGATGAGAAAAACAGAAATATTCAGAAATCGGAAAACAGGATACGTCAGAAAGAGGCTAACCTAAACCAGAAACTTCAGGATACACAGCGGAAGAACAACGAGTTAAGTGCTCAGAAAGCTAACCTGAATACACAGCTGGAGATTCTCAATAAGAAACAGGCAGAACTTGATAAAATGCATGCCGGACAGGTAAAACAACTGGAAAACATCAGCAAGCTTTCTGCCAGTGAAGCCAAAGCGCAACTGGTGGAGTCGATGAAAGGTGAAGCAAAAATGGAGGCTATGATGATGGCCCGCGAGATCACCGAAGAGGCCAAACTTACCGCTGACCGTACTGCCAAAAAAATTGTGATTGAAACCATTCAGCGTACGGCTTCTGAACATGCCATTGAAAATACGGTGACCGTATTCAATATTGATAGTGAGGATATTAAAGGCCGTATTATTGGTCGTGAAGGACGTAATATCCGTGCGCTGGAGTCTCTCACTGGCATTGAGATTATCATCGACGATACGCCCAATGCCATTTTGCTCTCCGGGTTTGACCCTATCCGCCGTGAGATTGCACGTTTGTCGTTACAGAAACTGGTTATCGATGGTCGTATTCACCCTGCCCGTATTGAAGAGGTGGTAACAAAAACGAAGAAAGAGGTGGAGCAGGAGATTATGGAAATCGGAAAACGAACCATTATTGACTTGGGCATCCACAACATGCATCACGAGATGATCAGGCTGATAGGCCGTATGCGTTATCGCTCGTCGTATGGCCAAAACCTGCTGTCGCATTCTATTGAGGTAGCCAAGTTAAGCGCTACTATGGCTGCTGAGTTGGGGCTGAATCCTAAAAAAGCTAAACGCGCAGGCCTGTTGCATGACCTTGGTAAAATTGCCGAGAACGAAGAGGAGCTGCCACATGCTTTGCTGGGGCTGAAACTGGCCGAGAGATACAAAGAACATCCTGATGTTTGCAATGCCATTGGTGCTCACCACGATGAGGTAGAGATGAAAACGCTGATAGCACCCATTGTTCAGGTGTGTGATGCTATTTCGGGATCGCGCCCGGGTGCCCGCCGTGAGGTGGTGGAGGCTTACATCCAGCGGCTGAAAAAGCTGGAAGAGATTGCCCTTAGCTATCCTGGGGTGGTGAAGACTTATGCCATTCAGGCCGGTCGTGAACTGCGCGTTATCGTGGGTGCCGACAAGGTTACGGATGCCCAGGCCGACAGCCTGTCGTATGACCTGTCAAAGAAAATCCAAGAGGAGATGACTTATCCCGGCCAGATTAAAATTACGGTGATCCGGGAGACAAGAGCCATCAATTACGCGAAATAAAGGCGGGACAGACGCGTTGCAAACGTACCCTAGATATTTCGTGCTTTTATCCGGTTAACGGAAAACAATCTCTTCAATGACTTTCTTCCCGACTTTATCGTTGAGTCTTTTCACCAGCATAGAGCGTTGCATCATGAGTTCCTGACGCAAAGCCGGCACATCCACTTTCACGTAAAGTGTTTTGGCTTTCACCCTGAGATTTTCGGTGTGTGCGGCATACACGCCTCCCACAACTTCTTCCCAGGAGTCGATAAGCGTTGTTTCCAGTAGTTTATCGTTAAAGCCATAAGCTCGTATCAGCTGTTCTATGGCCTCTTTCAGGCTGTATTGGTTGTCGCGTTTTATCATGCCAATTCTTTGATAGTTCCGTTTTCCACGAAGAAAATTTTGTGGTCGATTTTAATCTTCTCAAAAATACCACTTATTCTCAAAGGCTGTGTGTCGGTGATAAAGACCTGACCGAAATTTTCCTGACTTACCAGTTCCACAATCTGTGCCACCCGCTTGTCGTCCAGCTTATCGAAAATATCGTCGAAAAGTAAGATGGGTTTAAAGCCTTTTTTCAGCCGCATATATTCAAACTGAGCCAGCTTTATGGCTATCACGAAAGATTTCTGCTGCCCCTGTGAACCAAATTTTTTTACCGGAAAACCATTCATTTGCATTATGATGTCGTCTTTGTGAATCCCGCTGCCGGTATAACGGAGCGCACGGTCGCGTTGGACAGAATCCTTTAACAACGTGTCAAAGTTTTTCTCTTCGAGTTGTGAGTTGTAGCTTATTTCCACTTGCTCGTTTCCACGCGACAGATAACGATAATAGCGGTTGAAAAGCGGGTTAAACTCGTCTAGAAACTGTTTGCGTTTTTTATAGAGGGCTTCTCCGGGTTTCAGTAGCTTTTCGTCCCACACGGCAAGAGAGAGCTCATCAAAGTAGTGCTGCTCGGCAAACTGCTTTAGTAAAACATTACGTTGCTGCAGGGCTTTGTTGTAGTCCAGTAAATCGGTGAGATAAAATTTGTCGAACTGGGAAATAACCCCATCAATATACTTCCGCCTCACGTCGCTGCCTTCGTTTATAAGGTCACGGTCGTAAGGCGAAATCATCACCAGTGGAAGCTTTCCGATATGATCTGAAAGACGCTCATAATCCTTTTTGTTGAAGCGGAACTGCTTTTTCCTGTTGCGTTGCTGTATGCAGCTCACCTTATCTTCCGTTGATTCCTGGTTTTTATAAAACCCGTGCAGGGCAAAGAAATCCTGTTCATGCAAAATATTTTGCGAGTCGATGGAATTGAAGTAGCTTTTGGTAAACGAGAGGTAATAAATGGCATCCAGCACGTTGGTTTTTCCAGCGCCATTGTCGCCCACGAGGCAGTTTATCTTTTCGTTGAACTCAAAATCTGCTTCTTCGTAATTCTTAAACCGGGTTAACGTAAGGCGAGACAAATACATAAGTTGTGTTTCCTTTTTGCAAATTTAAAAGTACAAAATTAAAAACCCTGACGACATAGCATAGGGTAAAAACCGGTTCGATGGTCTTATATGAAAAGAGTCAAAATTTAATTCACTAAAAACACACAGCCTTATGAAAAATACAATCACGAAAACAAGCAGTCTTATTTTGGTATTATGGATAGTAAGTTCAGCCTGGGCCAATCCAATGTTTGCTATTGGTACGCGTAACGCGGCAGAAGCTGATTCCGTACATTACAACACCTACCGGGGCAAAATAGTGGACAAATTGAATAGTTCATTTCTGGCGTATGCTGATATCACGGTTGAAGGTGAAAATACTTCTACTGTTTCAAACAGTCATGGCGAATTTGTTATTAAAATCAGCAAAGAGAGTAAGGCTGAAAATATAGTCATTTCCCATTTGGGATATAAGAACCTGCTGGTACCCATCAGCCGGTTAAAACATCGCCGTAATATACTCCGTGTTGAGCCAATCGCAGTAGTTCTAAATCAGGTTTACATTCGTCCTGGTCCGGTTGACCAGATTGTTAGAAAAGTTTTGGAGAATGTGGAAAAGAATTATCCTCAAAAACCCAACCAGATGACTGGATTTTATCGGGAGTTTATAAAAAAAAGAAACCATTATGTTTCCTTGTCAGAAGCCGTGGTTGGCATTTATAAAGCGTCTTATAAAAGCTTGCTTAACGACCATGTTAGGATTATCAAAGGTCGAAAGGGCAATAATGTGAGGCGTATGGATACTTTGTTGTTTAAATTACAGGGAGGTCCTGCTACCGGTCTGCTGCTTGATATTATTAAAAATCCTTACGTTTTGTTGAATTACAATATGCTGCTACAATACAAATTCAATCTTGTAAATGAAGTAAAAAAGAATAATCACATCTATTATGTAATTCATTTTGAGCCTATTAGTAAAATAGGTGTGCCACTTTATTCGGGTAAATTTTATATTGATGTAAGCACGTATGCGTTGGCCTCTGCCGATTTCTATCTGGAGCTGGACAATCCTGCTGAAGCGGCAAAGCTGTTTATTAAAAAGAAACCATTCGGGGCAAGGGTTACACCAACTTCAGCACATTATATTGTGAACTATCACGAACAAAACGGTAAGTGGTATTTCAATTATGCCAAAGGAGAGGTAACCTTTAAAATCAAGTGGAAAAGACGTATATTTTCATCAGTTTACTCCACCTCATTCGAGATGGCCATCACCGGCAGGGAAGATAAGGATGTAGTTCGTTATAAACCAGCTGAACGTTTCAAACAAAATCAAATATTTTCGGAAACGGTGCAGGCATTCTCAAAAAGAGACTACTGGGGTAAATATAATTACATCGAACCCAACCAGTCTATTGAAAACGCCATACGAAAATTTAGGCGGGTATTAAAAAAATAGATCTGTCATGTGTTTAATTTGTAAATAATACCGAACTTCACGGAAAATTATCTTTCGATACCATAATACTGACCGATGGTAAAATCTGAAGAAAAAAGTCTGCTGCTGCTTTTGAAAAACGGAGATATAAAGTCCTTTGAGTTTATGTTCAGGTTTTATTACGAACCGTTGTTTGGATATGCACTCAGCATTGTCAAGGTGGAAGTGGAGGCAGAAGAGGTTGTTCAGGAATTGTTTTTGAAAATTTGGCGCGACCGTAGAAAGCTAAAAATAAAGCACTCCCTTGCTGCCTATCTTTACAAATCAGTTTACAACCAATGTTTGAACAGGTTGCAGAAGGAGAAATTATTGCAGGAATATAAAAAATATGCTTTGAAACAGCCGGTGACGGAGGTAAATGCGGATGAGATATTGAAATATGAAGAATTGAACCGGAAGTTTTTTGAACTCATGGATGCTTTGCCCGAACGAAGACAACTTATTTTTAAGCTAAACCGTTTTCAGGGGCTGAAATATCGTGAAATCGCTGACCGACTTTCCATATCCATAAAAACAGTGGAAGCAAATATGAGTAAAGCTTTGCAATATTTCAGAAGAAATTTGCAGGATTACAGATTTTAATAATTTTTTGGTTATTGAGAAATCCAATAAGAAAATGAAATCAGAAAAAGAAATACTGAAAGAAGCCGGCCACATGTACAGCGCGAAAACCGACCGGGCATGGGCTACTTTTCGGGAGAATATTGCCGGTGAAGAAGAAAAGCAGTTTGTTAAGAGAGTAATATATGGTCATCCTTTGCTTTTTAGAATTGCTGCGGTTTTTATCATCCTTTTAGGGCTGGGCTGGGGAGTCCGCATGTGGATGCACTCCCGGCAACATTTGGTTCAAACTACCTGGAACCAGAGGATGGTAAATTTACCGGATGGTTCTACGGTTTTCCTGAATGGCCACAGCCGGCTCACGTTTCCTGGTAGATTTTCAGCTAAAACCAGAGTGGTCAATCTTCAGGGAGAAGCCTTTTTTAAAATTAAAAAAAACAAGAGAAGACCGTTTATTGTAAAAACGAAAAGCGCCCGGATAGAGGTGCTTGGCACCTCTTTTAATGTAAATGCTCCGGAAGGACAAACCACAGTGGGAGTGCTGGTTAAAACTGGTATTGTAGGCTTGTCAAGCGAGGATAATCCGGCTCAACCGTTAATTTTACATCCGGGTGAATTTGGTTTATTAAAAGGTAACAAAACCGCTAAGTCATCTGTTCCGGATATCAATTATTTATCGTGGCAAACGAAGGTCTTCCATTTTAAGCAGGAGAAACTGGCAAGGGTGGTGAAGGTGTTAAACCGTGCTTATGCAAAAAATATCATATTGTCGGCCGATTCGCTCCAGTATCTCCAGCTTACTTCAACCTACAATGATGTTGGCTTTGACACTATTCTCGAATCTATTTGTCTGACTTTTAATCTGAAACAGGAGAGGTTGGGGAATAAAATTATTTTAAGTCTAAAAAATTAGAAAGCGGTGGACGTTATCAAAAAAACAGGCCTGCTTTTCGCTCTGCTGATGGGTATAAGCTTAATTGTTTGTGCGCAGCAGGACATCCTGAACCAGCCGGTTTCTGTTTCGTTTCATAAGTTAAGCGTTGGTTCGGCACTACGTATGCTGCAAAGCAAAACAGGATTTAACCTGACCTATAATGCCCGTTTTTTACCTCGGGGAAAACAGATGGATGCGAATTTCGATTCTATCCCGTTGAGTATTATTCTTGACAGTATTTTCGGAAATCCGCTATTAAGTTATAAAATTATTGACCGGCAACTTGTTGTGTTGGCCCAATCAAAAGTAAGCGATAGCACCTCCGTGCCGACCGCAACGATTTATAAACGTTATTCGGGTAGGGCTGTGGAAGCCAAAACCGGGAAGTCGTTGCCTTATTCTTCGGTAGGTGTTCTGCACAGAGGTTTTGGTGTAATCAGTAACAAGGATGGCTTTTTTGTGATTCAGATTCCCGATGAATTCAAAAGAGACACACTGGTCATCAGTTATATGGGATTTTACCAAAAAAAGGTACCAATTTCAGCATTACAAACTTTCCAAACCTTCGGCTTACATGAGAAAATAGTTTCTCTTCCTGAGATTTTAATCAGGAACACTTCGGCCAGCGGATTGGTAAAAAAAGCTATCTCAAAAATTTCTTCCAATTATTATACAGAGCCTTTCACCATTCGCGGGTTTTACCGTGAGATTGTAAAAAAGAATAAGAAGTATATGTCGTACACCGAAGCTTTACTTGATATTTACAAACGTCCGCTTCGTCCTACGCTGTATCACGACCAGGTGAAAGTTTTGAAAAAACGAAAATATACTGATATTTCCGGACGGGATACGGTAATGTTTAAACTTAAAGGAGGGCTACACGCTGTATTGCAGCTGGATTTGGTACGAAACCGGCCTGATTTCATGCTTTTAAGCCAAATGAACAATTACGAATTTGCCATACAGGATATTACAATACTGGATGGCCATTTGGTTTATGTCATTTCTTTCAGCCCCCGTACGGATAAGATTTTGCCCGCGTTGGAAGGCGAGATATATATTGACGCCACATCACTTGCCATGGTGCAAATACAATTTCATTATGCCCGTAAATCACTTCAAAAGATGAAAGTGCAATATGTTTTGAGAAGTAGTAGTAATGTACGTGCTTTTCCGATTTTGGCAAAGTATCAGGTTTCGTATCAGCTGTTTAGTGGGAAGTATTACATCCATTATATTCTGGGAAACATCCGGTTTCGTGTAAAACAAAAGCACCATTGGCTTCGTTCTACCTTTGATGTGTCATTTGAAATGATGAGTACCGACGTCAACAACAGCCACCCCATTCGTTTTACCACCAACGAAGCGGTCAAAACAAATAAGGTCTTCTCTGATTTTGCTACCGGATATGATATTCCCTATTGGGAAAATGCCAATATCATAGTTCCCGAGGCCGATATAAACCGGGCTTTGCAGGGTTTTAAAGAGAAAGATTTAAAAATTGAGCAAAAGAAAAAGTAACAACTTACTTTCCGCCAGTTTTTCTACATCTTAAAATCATCCAGAGATGTGCTGATGGTGAAATAGTTGGGAGAGCCTGCCCGGTGGTAGGTTGACCGGGAATAGTTGATACTGAAATGGGAAACTTTTAGCCCCAGTCCCCAGGAAAATCCCGTCATTCCCACACGCTGGCTAATACTTAACTCCTGGCGCCTTCGGTAGTTGTAGGCACCACGAAGAATAAGATGTTTCCCCAAGATTAACTCGCCACCGATGATAAAATGTCGCAAAAGCCGGTTGCTGAATTTTGAAAAACCGCTGAGTGCTATGGGTTTGCCCGTAAGCGGGTCTATTCCTCCCGAAGGACTTGTACTGTTGTAGTAGCTGATATCCCACCGCTCGATGTGGTCGTAAACAAGGACAAACCGGAAGGGAACATGCTCAAGTCTTTTGGAGAGTGCCAGCGACAGGTCGAAGGGGAGGGGCGTGGTTTTGGTTCCGGGGACATAAGGTTTCAGTTGAAGACCTATGTTGGAGCCTGTGAGCGAGAAGATCCAGCTGGAGGCACTTTTATAAGTTCCGGATACATCCACAGCCAGGCCGAAGGAGTTGTAAGCTTCGTAATAGGAATAAATCAGTTTACCCGTGGCTCCGATGGAAAAGTGAGAGCTTAGTTTACGCCCCCAGCCTATGTTCAGAGCGTAATCGGCAGCACCGAAAGTACCGCCGCGGTTACCGGCATTATCGGCGTAGTCGAATTTTCCATAATTCATAAACTGCATGCCGATGAGAAAGCTACCTGCTTTGTCGAAAGTGTGTGAAAACTGAACCAGACCGTAGTTGAAGCCGGCGAAATAGTTGACATAAGCCAGCGACAGGTCGTTGTTCATCTCCGGGTTGATCAACGAAGGGTTGGCAATCGCAATGTTGATGTCATTATCGTCGATGGCGGCCACGTTGCTGCCCAGCGCAGCCAGGCGTGCAGTAACCGGTTCCTGAAGGAACGAAAAGGCATAATTTCCATAGCCTTGTCCACTGGAAAGTGCCGGGAAAAACAGTCCTGCCAACAGAAGAAATAAAATGGTTTTATGCTTCACAGATTCTTTGATAATGAAATAACGGACAGAATTCATAATTATTTTGAAACCGGAACAAACCTACAAAAAATAGGGGAAACTGAACACATGGTGCCTTTTTGGCCTGGTTGCAGAAACCGGTTTAGAAGCAGATAGGCGGTAATTCTATATATTTGCTTTATAAACAGTCTAATGTGACATTCATTACTGCCATATTCCAAATGTACGGTATTTAAAATCACCTTGTTAAGATATATGGTAAATAATTTGAATAACGTAGGTTTACTTCGTGATTTTTAGCAACAAACCTGGCCCTCTATTGGCTTTCTGTGAGATAAACCTTATATCGAACTCTGGTTATTAAAGAAAAGATCAAGAGCTCCAATTATCGATGACTGGCCTGCGTCATTCTTTCCAATTAATGCATTTAAATCTGAGATTGGAATAGTTGTTTCATTCTGAAAACTTCTGAGATTCTCAAGTTTTAGTGTGTCTAATTTCAAGACATTTTACTATTCTAGTTTGATTCCACAATTTTTATTTCCTCTTCCGTCAACCCATACAATTCATAAACCATTTGGTCAATTTCTTTGTCTGTTTTATCAATTTCGTTTTGCAACCGGTTGATTTCGTTTTTGTAAGTGTTAAAATATTCTTCCCACTCATCTTGTTTAATTAGAGAGAGTTTAATTTTCTGTTTTTTAAGTTCGGCAACAAAAGTTTTGAAATCGTAATTGTAAAATGCTTCTGATTTTTTGCTTATTCTTAGAATAGAGGGATTGCCATTGCCAAGGGGATTAGTGCCAGAGGGATTGGTGCTAAGGGGATTGGTGTCAGAGGGATTAGTGCCAAGGGGATTAATCCCCTTGTCGGGGGCTGCTGCCCGTAGATTATCTTTTACCCGGTTTAAGAACTTGTTTTTCTTTTCTTGCAATTGTTTGTTTAGCGAAAGCATCCTATCGGCTTTTTCGATAAAAGGTTGCTGATGGACTTTTGATATTTCTTTTATAGGGATATTTTTTACCTGAGCAATTCTTATTTTTGGGAAAATGTTTGTATTTGCAGCAAATTTTGCTTTATAGTAATATTGGATAAGTTTAGAGTTTATCAATGATAATAAGAACAGATAACTAATTTTCCCATCTTCAATTTTTATAGAATATAAGCTCCTATTTTGTTGGATATTTTCATTAGTAAAAATTGACGTTAACCGATTTCCTGTTTCTCGGATTATAACTCTATTTCCATTAAAATAGTACTCATCTTTTTTATATTTTGAATATGTTTCGTCAGATATTAAACTTTTGTTTTTGATGAAATATCTTGAAATATTTTCTCCTGTTAGTATTTCTTCACCATTGCCATTTCTATAAACTTTGTCTTTTCCAATTTCTAATCCCCTTTTAATTTTAGAAAAATCACTTATGTTTAAAGAATTGTGTTCAAGTTTTGAAATAATACTATATCCCGGTATAAACTCATTCCAGTTTTGCTTTGTTCCTTTTGTATTTACGAGAGTCAGTATTGCTGTTGGCATTTGAACTTCTTGAAATACTCCATCTCCTTTATCTAAAATTTCTATTATATCAATTTCTTTTAAAAGGAATTCCCTTAAAGTTTCATATCGAAGACCTTTGATATATAAAGATGGCGTGATAAACGAAAATATTCCCTTTTCTCTCAATAATGAAATTCCTTTTTCGATAAAATATACATATAAATCACTACATGCAGATGTTTGATAATTGGATGAATAATACTTCTGATATTCATTTACCTGAACATAAGGCGGGTTACCAATCACTACATCGAAACCACCTATATATTCGGTTCGGAAGGCATAATCTTTATTACATAGGAATTCTTTTTTTATTTTTTCAATTCTTTCACTTCGTGGTAGTTCGTGCTTTATTCTGTTATTTCGGATATAATCTATGGTATTATTCAGATAGTTTTCGTCATTTATTTTACTTTTTCCGAATTTTTGCGTCCAGAGGGATTCGGATTTTTCGTCATTGAGGCGGACAAGGGGATTAATCCCCTTGTTGCTGTTATACAGCCTCGCCGACTTTCCTTTTATTTTTCCTGCTATTCTCGTTAGTTCATCTTCTTCGCATACAAGTAACAGGTGCATATGGTCGCCACAGATATTATATTCTACTACATTCAGATTGTCCTCTTTTACTATTGCGGCAATAATTTCAGTTATTATTATTTCATCTTCTTCCGATAGCCAGCTTGCATCACCGGTTTTTATATGATAATCGAACATTCGTTGTGAATACCTCGAATTATGTATTGCGGTTGTAACGTGCCAGGCTTTTTTCTTTTTTTCCCTAAATATCTGTGGAAACTCTTTATTCCAGTCAAATGCTTTGTCTCCGGCAACTTTAGGGTCATCAATAAGTGAGTTTCCACATTTAATGTTATTGCTCAAAACGGACAACTTTCTGCCTTTCTGTGCTGTTCTAAGCCATAACGAAAGTTTGGCAATCTCCACACTCTCTTCGTTAATATCCACACCGAAAAGATTATTCTCAAGAATGGATTTTTCGGTATCAAACAACCGTAAAGCTGTGTTGGTAAGTTCGGCAATTATATCGTCAATATTTTTATGCTCTTGTATTAAGAAGTTTAAAGCCTGGTTTAAGAATGCCCCGCTACCACAAGCAGGGTCAACAATCTTTAGTGATAGTAACCAATCTTTGTAATCGCTCAGTTTTTGATAAAGTTTTTTCCCTTTTGCAGAAAGGTTTCCCCCTTTCGTCCGGTAAGTTCCGTCAAACTCAATTTCTTCAATTCCAAGTGCTGCCCGTTTTTCGTCGCAAAGCGTTCCAACAGTATTTTCTACAATGTATTGTGTGATGTATTTTGGCGTATAAAAGATACCGTCTTTTTTTCTTTTACTCTTGTCTTTATCTGTTATAATACCTTCGATTTTGGCTGTAATTTCTTCATTTTCAGAAAGAGAATGTTCAAAAATATGTCCGAGGATATTTACATCAACTTCGGTGTTAAAATCGTATTCCGAGAGTTTAAGCAAATCATTCATCAGAATTTTATCATCGATTTTTAAACTGTCCAATAAATCATCGGTATAAAAAAGCCCACCATTGTAAGCAGGAATATCATCGGTATTGATTTTGCCTTTTCGCCCGACATTCATGTATCCGAAATACTGTTTGTAAATATCGTAGATTGGTTTGTAAGCATCCAGTTCTGTTAATTTACGGAATGTATCAATTATTCGGGAAATAGAGTTTGGCGGTAAAAGCCCGCTATCTTCGGCAAACAGAATGAAAAGGAAACGGTCTAATAGCTTCTGCGATTTTTTAAATAATGTTAGTTTGTCATTATCCGGGTTATTCCTGATTAGGTTTTCAAATAGTTTATTCTTAAAAACTGAGTAGTCTCTATAAAGCTTATCGGAAATATCCTGTTCGTGAAACCTGGTTTCTTCTTTTAGCTTTAATGGCAAATCCGAAAAAATACTATTTGCGCTAAGTATTAAGTAGAGCAGTTTAAAGTTTTCTTTAAGAAGGTTGAACAAGTCAAATTCCTCATATTCATTAGCATAATCAATGTAAAACCGTAATTTCTGAAAATTTGATGTAATTACATACTTGCAACCCGGCTGATTATTTTTATAGTTAAAAGCTTGCTCTGTTATACTTTTTAAGTCTTTTGTTTTTGTAGATTTTAGTTCTATTACAGCAACTGCTTTATCTTCCAAAGGGGCATACCCCCTTGTGACAATTGCACCATCTGCCTTCTTTCCGTCTCCCTGATTTTTAAATTCTCTTACTAGATTGTAGTTGTCATCAGGTTTTAATGTGTACCCAAAAACATCAACAAATAAATCTCTTAAAAATCCATCCTGATACTCTTCTTCTTTAAGTTGTTTGATTTTTTCAATCCTGGCAGGGCTGTAATTTTCTATGAATTTCTGATATGCTTTTTCAACCTGCTCCTTGTCAAGGTTGTCAAGATGTCTTTTTATTACAGATTTCTGAAATATTGTCATTTATCGTATTTCTATTTCATCAAGAATGCTCAAAGTTACAATTATTCTAAAACACCTTATTTATTTAATGCTTTGGCATGAAGAAATATCTGCTCAAAAAAAAGCCCGGAATTTCCGGGCTTTTTTTTTTACAAGAAGTTGTATTTAGTTTCAACAGGAAAACTACTTGTTTTTGATGTTCTTAGTCAGAAAACGTCAAAATCGAGGCTTGCGAAGCTTTGAGTGTAACGAAGAACTTGACGTTTTCCGACAAGTATATTTACGAATTTTGTTTTCTAATCAAATTCAGTGCACTTCCCGATTTAAACCATTCAATCTGGTTTTCGTTGTAAGTGTGCTGTGCCATAATCTCATCCATGGTACCATCAGCATGGTGGATGATCACTTTCAGGTCTTTGCCGGGAGCAAAGTCAGCCAACCCTTTCACGTCGAAAGTGTCGTCTTCCTGAATTTTGTCGTAGTCGGCCTTATCGGCAAAAATCAACGCCAGCACACCCTGTTTTTTCAGATTTGTTTCGTGAATACGGGCAAAGGAACGTACCAAAACGGCCTTCACGCCAAGGAAACGCGGTTCCATGGCAGCATGTTCGCGTGAGGAGCCTTCGCCGTAGTTTTCGTCACCAATGATAATGGAACCCACGCTGTTGTCACGATAATCCTGAGCAGCTGTAGGAACGGGCTTGTAAGCGCCATCCAGTTGGTCTTTCACCGAATTGGTTTTTTCGTTGAAATAGTTCACGCCGCCAATAAGCAGGTTCTGAGAGATATTCTCCAGATGACCGCGGAAGCGTAACCACGGGCCGGCCATAGAGATATGGTCGGTGGTACATTTTCCTTTGGCTTTAATCAACAGGTGCAAGCCTTTAAAGTCTTTACCATCCCATTCGGGGAAAGGGGTAAGCAGTTGCAGGCGTTTTGATTCGGGGCTGACTTTAATTTTAATTCTACTACCATCTTCTGCTGGTTTTTGGTAACCAGAGTCGTCCACATCAAATCCTTTGGGAGGGAAAACCATACCTTCAGGAATTTCCAGTTTTACTTTTTCACCATCAGCATTCACGAGGTAATCGGTCAGCGGGTCAAAATCAAGACGGCCGGATAGTGCGTAACACATCACCATTTCTGGAGAAGCCACGAAAGCAAAAGTGTTGGGACTGCCATCGTTACGTTTGGCAAAGTTGCGGTTGAAAGAGGTGATAATGGAGTTGCGGTGGCCGTCTTTGATACTTTCGCGATCCCATTGTCCGATACACGGTCCGCAGGCATTAGCCAGCACGACAGCACCCATTTTTTCAAATTCGGCAATCAGTCCATCGCGCTCGATGGTAAAACGAACCTGTTCTGAGCCCGGGGTTACAAACAATTCGGCCTTGGCAGTAAGCTTCTTCTTTACCGCCTGGCGGGCAATGTCGGCCGCGCGGGTAATATCTTCGTATGAAGAGTTGGTACACGAACCAATGAGTCCGGCTTCCATGTTCAGCGGCCAGTTGTTTTTTCTGGCTGTTTCGGCTATTCTGGAAACAGGTGTCCGCAAATCGGGGGTAAAAGGTCCGTTTAAAGCTGGTTGTAGTTCCGAAAGGTCAATTTCGATCACCTGATCGAAATACTTTTCAGGGTTAGCATAGACTTCTGCATCACCAGTAAGGTATTCGCTGATTTTTTCGGCTTGTTCGGCCACATCGGTGCGTCCGGTCTGGCGTAGGTACTCGGCTGCATTTTCATCAAATCCGAAAGTGGAGGTGGTAGCACCTATTTCTGCACCCATGTTACAGATAGTTGCCCGGCCGGAGGCAGACATGGTGCGGGCACCTTCGCCGAAATATTCAACAATGGCATCAGTACCGCCTTTTACGGTGAGTATGTCAGCCACACGCAGGATAACATCTTTCGGAGCCAGCCAGCCACTAAGTTCTCCGGTAAGTTTAACCCCGATAAGCTTGGGGAATTTCAGCTCCCAGGGAGTATCGGCCATCACGTCAACGGCATCAGCACCACCTACGCCAATAGCTATCATGCCCAGCCCGCCGGCATTGGGTGTGTGCGAGTCGGTTCCAATCATCATACCGCCGGGGAAGGCATAATTCTCAAGTACCACCTGGTGGATGATTCCGGCACCCGGTTTCCAGAAACCGATACCGTATTTGTTGGAAACAACGGAGAGGAAATCATAAACTTCCTGGTTAGTATAAACGGCTCTGTCAAGGTCTTCTTTGGCGCCTTCTTTGGCCTGGATAAGGTGGTCGCAGTGAACGCTGGAAGGAACGGCGGTCTTGCTTTTGCCGGCCTGCATAAACTGTAGAAGAGCCATCTGTGCTGTGGCATCCTGCATGGCCACACGGTCGGGACGGAAGTCCACATAAGATTCACCACGCGTGTAGGCCTTTTTGGCAACACCTTCGTCGAGGTGTGCGTAAAGAATTTTCTCAGCCAGCGTCATGGGGTGATCCAGCAACTTTTTGGCTGCCTCAACACGCTCCTGGAAACGGGCATAAACGCCTTTTATCATTTCAATATCGAAAGCCATAATGTATTTATTTAAAGTTATAAATCAATTTTTTTCTATCTATTAAACTGCTTTTACAGCGTAAGGGCAAAAATAGAGAAATTATCCAAAAAAATCCGGCTCCCAGCCGGAGTCAGATTAATTCAAATTGTTTCTAATTTGAAAAGTTATTCAATAAGTCCACGGCCTGTTTTTTTAATAACATGAGCTGCTTTAAATTCCACGATAAGTTTGTCCAGAACGCCGTTGATAAAGGTTTTGCTCTTAGGTGTGCTGAAATATTTTGCCAATTCGATGTATTCGTTTAAGGTGACTTTTATTGGAATGGTGGGCATCTCTTTCAGCTCAACAATAGCCATTTTCAGCAAAATGACATCCAGCATAGGAATACGGTCGTAATCCCAGCTTTTTGATTTTTCCCGGATAATCCCGCTCAGCTCTTCATCATTCAGAATGACTTTACGATAAAGTTTTTGCACAAAGAGTTTGTCATCATTCACTTTCTGCCCATCAGTAGAGTAAATACCGGGCATGGGTGTTCCGGATGTAAAATTGGTAGAGAGGCTGTCGATAAATTTCACCAGCAGCACACCGCACAAATCATAACCTTCGGAGTAATAAACGTTTTTTTCATCGTAAAAGGATTGCAGCAAATCGA
>CAYYOW010000041.1:0-17386 GCA_964473395.1 uncultured Lentimicrobiaceae bacterium
ATGCGAAAAAATATTTGAAAGAATTACAGGAAAAAGGTGTTTCCGAAGCCGTCGTCATCGGTAGATTTGAAAAAGGAAACCGGGGCACTATCCGTATTTCTTAAAGGTTGTCACAAACTTTGTTGCAAAAGCATTTTGTGTAATAATTGGGTTTTATCCTGAACATCAAGCGTGATGGCGTAAACAGAGACGGTAGCTCCGGATATGGCATCTATATTTTTTCCCACTTCCAGAGGTTTTGAAGCCGTGTATCCTGAAAACTGTTTCAACCATCCCCGTGCGGTAATTTCCTGCCCATGCGTTGCCTCATAGTTGAAAACCTTTACCAGCCGTACGGTGGCAACAGTATCAAACAAAATAAAATAATCGAAATATTCATATTCCGGATTTTCTATGGGCTGTCCTGATGAAGAAGAACAGCCTCCGGCACGACAACTGTTCACACGCCCAATGTAGAGATAGTGTGTATTTTCGCCGTTCGTTCCGACAACCTTAAAGTATTTCCCCCGAACTTCATCTTTGCTTTTCACCGAAGGAAGCAGTTTTAAAACCACTATTCGGGGGTTTTCCATCCCGGTGACCTTCCGTAAGGTCTTAATAACAGATGTATGTCCGTAGTTGATGACATCCTGACCAAAAGGAAGGCCAAAAACAATAAATAATCCTAAAAAAACAGTTTTCATCATCCAATCGCTTTAAAACATGAAACCGAAGCCGGCATTAAAAGTATTTGAATAGCGGGTATTGGCACCAGACCTCAGGAATTGAAAATCGGTTTTCAGCACCACTCCCCTGATTAACTTCCAGGTTAAACCGGCTGTGATTACACGTTTTTGATAAGCTGGGTTCTGCGATATTCCCTGAGTAATAGAATGCTGCGTATTAAATGCCGAGTAACGGAGAAAAGGTATCAACTCGCTCTTTACCTTGTCAAACAATCGAAAAACGTTGTAACCTGCTTCGAGATAAAAACCAGCCATGCTGCGCCCCAAGTCTCCCGGCAAACCACCATCCGTGTCAAAATAATTGTACTGCAACGTATTGTAAAGTTGCGTATAATAAAACTGCCCCCGTAGTTGCCACCCTTTCAGGGAATAGCGCATATCGGCACCCCACATCATCACTCCCACCACCGACGAATCGGCCTGTGCCACCGCCAGCGGTTCCGATTTGGTTAATCCATCGAAAAGTGAACTTTGTGTTTTTCCGAAATAACCCGAAAGTCCGATATTTAATCCACGAATTCCATAATACGACACCCTTGCCGAGAAATTTAAAAAACTTAGCTGTGAAAGGGCTCCCTTTTGTCTTCCCTTTCTTAGCCCACTACCATTTAGTATTTTACTATTATTAAAACTGTTCAGACCGTTTATTACGTATGCCTGGTAACGAAGGGAGACGGGAAAGATATTCCCGGTTATTCCCATTCCGATTTCCCGCCAGGTTGTGGGGACAATGTATTTATCGATGAGCGGTCGTTCCACGCCGTTGAAAGCTGTTGGTTCATGGTATTCGTTAACAATACCCATGGGAACCAGCAGCAGCCCCCCACGAATATTTAGGAACGAATTGACTTTGTATTGTAAAAAAGCCTGTTCCACAAAGACTTCCTTCACATGCTCATACTCAATTTCCGAAATAAATTGCAACCTTCTGCTAAAGCGGTATCCAAAAAGCAAAACCAACCGGTGTACATCCATTTTTCCATTGTACCGCACATCCCTACTAAACACCTGGTTATAATGCACTTCGCCATATCCTCCGATAAGCAAACGGCCATTGGTAGCGAGCAGTTTCTCAGCGCTGTTCTTCATAGGAGTCAGCGAATCGCTTAGTAAAGCTTCTTTCGGTTGGGCATTTAAAAGCAAAGAGAGCAGGGATAAACCTGTCAGCAATATGTATTTTTTCATCACGAATAAAATTTATTGATTTTTTAGGCTGTAAAGATATTCACAGCAACAACGGTGCAATCTACCCGAATGAAGGTATTTTGAAAAGGCTATTTTCTTACCCAGCAGACCGAATGAAGGAATAAATTAACCAACCGATACTTTAAATTGATATTAATTATACACAAACTTAACATGAAATTTAAAGTATATCTGATTCAGATATTCTGAATATCCCTTTATAAATAAGGTTTTGAGCCAATATCAAACCGGGAGTTCTACTCAACGAGCATATACATTGATTCTCCGTCCTTCTTGTAAGTGATTTTAAATAATATAAAATTAACAACTCGCTAATGTTCTGTTAATATTTAAGGTTTATTCTTGTCCTATCATTAGATTAAAAGAATTATGTATTTCACACATCTTGAAATTTAATTTGAATTAAATGAACAACAGGGGAACACTGATAGTTATTCTGTCAGATATGTACCTAAGCTCCGGAAGGGAGCAGCCGACAATGAAATGTATCGGAAAAGGCTGGAAGATTTATCATTACAATGATAAATTAGCCACCGGCCGTTGGCTTATGGCTGATCAAAACATAAATATGCACTATTCCAATCAGACAACATTGATGCTATCTCAAATTATTGAAGAGAATGCTCCATGAATCAATATAAATTTCAACTATAATCTACTTCTTTCTTCGCATGTTCGTTGAGCATCAAGGATATCGCGTATCTTCCTGTTACCATAAATAGTTCGGGGTGGGGCTAGCCTTGTAACAATCTAATAATCAGCACGCCAGAAATATTACGTTTTACCATAACTTAATATTTAATTAACCAAAAACTAACGTGATTGATCAAGCAATAATTTTCCTTTGCATAATTAAGAAAAAACAAATGAAACAAATTTTAACATTTCTTCTGTTATTGGCATTTTTAAACGGGCAAGCTGCCAGAATAAAAGGAAAGGTCACCGATCGAAATAACGAGCCCCTCATTGGCGCCACTATTGCTTTAGGAGGAGTGAGGCGATATACGACAACAGGCTTAGACGGATCTTTTTCTTTTAATAAAGTTCCCACGAAAAATTATCAGATTAAAATTTCTTATGTAGGTTTTAAAACCCGTGAAATTCCTGTTTCCGTTAAGGGGAGAAACCAAATATTAGAAGTAAATATTGTTTTGGCAGAGCAAACAGCAAACCTTAGCCAGGTATCAATCGTAGCTCAGGCGGTAGGAAGTTCTATCGCTAAGGCGAGGTCACGGGAGAAAAGAGCCAAGAATATAATTAATGCCATATCGGGACAATCCATACAACTTTCTTCGGATATCACGGTCTCGGATGTCCTGCAGCGCGTTTCGGGTGTTTCTCTAGAAAAACGCGGTGGCGGGTCGGGCGCTACCTATGCCATTATCAGGGGGATGCCAAAACGCTACAATTACACCTTAATTAACGGGATAAAAATACCCAGTCCCAACAACAAAAACCGCTACATCTCCATGAACATTTTCCCTTCCGATTTGTTGGACCGCCTGGAAGTATATAAATCCCTGACCCCTTCAATGGAAGGAGATGCGGTAGGTGGTGCTGTTAATATGGTTATGAAAAGCGCACCCGACAAATTTTTGATAACAAGTGAACTCTCCATAGGCTATCATGGAATATTTGCTCATCGCCCCTTCAATTATGCCCAAACCAAATACATAAACAATTACAGCCCTTTCGAGCTAAAAGGGCCTTACTATTTTGCCAAATCGGCAGATTTTACGATACAAAATATGAATATGCAGGCTACACGTGTTACACCTGATATCAGAGCGAGTCTGACAATTGGTAACCGTTATTTAAACGACCGGTTAGGACTTATTATATCCGGGTCTTTTAACAATTATTTTTCGGGTACCGCAGGACTAAGATTTAACCCATCCATTCGGCGCGACGGAACCAGCAAGCCGGAGCTGACCAAAATGACAGACCGTTTTTATTACAACCATATCAATCGCTCGGGTATCTATTTTATGACTGATTTCCATCTTAACAAGAATAACTATTTTAAACTTTTCACCACCTATTTATATTTGAATAACAACCAACTACGAAGGCAAATCAGCTATCGACTCTGGGGGGTCAATCCCAAAGACCTGAATGTAAAAACATACAACGACCGTTTTAGAAAAACTACGCAACAAATATTTAACGTAACTTTAAAAGGAATACATAAGCCAGGCAGCCATTCAAAACTGGACTGGATTTTAGCTTATTCCAAGGCCAAACAGAAACGCCCCGACAATGCTGAATTTGTTCGTGTAAGTAATTATTCTCTTTTACAAAATCAAGAAAGTATCCTTGTAGCTGAGGATGGAGATAACTATAGGAGATGGGAACATAACTCCGACAATGATCTGTCGGGTTACTTAAATTTCACCCACACTTTTTCAGGAAAAAGTTACTCTGTAACCCTTAAGTCCGGATTGTTTTACAGGAGAAAGACACGGAGCAGTTTTATTGTTACCTATCGTTTTAACCCTGCCCCTGCAATACAGGCTTATGGTTACAATTGGAAGCCGGATGATTCTAATGTAAAATACGGAACATGGGAAAAATTCAGCGATGTTACATGGAATGTAAGAAATCCGCAAGGTACTACCCGCGACGAACTAAACTATGATGCCCATGAAAATACCGGAGCTTTCTACCTTCAGGCTACTGCCGTATACCACAAATGGCAACTGATAACCGGTGCCCGTGCCACACATGCCAATCAGGGCTATCTTCTTTTGGCTCCTCGCACAGGAGAGAAACCCGAAGCTGATCACATCTATTTTCATATACTCCCCGGATTTCACTTAAAATATAAGTTAAACCAACACAGTAACCTACGGGCCTCCTGGTTTTACTCTTTTATTCTTCCGGGCTATTTCGAAATTGTCCCTTACATTTATGCAGGAGAAGACTACATTAATTTGGGAAACCCGGAGCTGAAGCCTATCCAGGCAAATAATTTTGACTTACGCTATGGGAATTATTCCAACACACAAAATTACCTGACAGTAGGTGTTTTTTATAAAATAATTTATGATCCTATAGAATATGTTCTGGAAAACGGCATTGCACTGGGTGTAAAAAGCGTTGTGCGACGTCCAAGCAATTTCGGGACAGCCATAAACTACGGTTTGGAAGTAGATTACACAAGATATTTTAGAAACTTTGGAATTGCCCTTAACTACACCTACACACACAGTTCCATAACAACAAGCAAATCTCTTATCAAGAGGGAAGACCCTAAAGATCCATCCTCTTCACTGGTTACGGAAACAGTTAGTCAAACCCGCCCGCTGCAAGGGCAGGCCGATAATATTGGCAATGCATCATTATTGTACAGGGGGGTAAAAAATGGAATAAAAGCACAACTTTCCATGGTTTACACGGGATACAGAATTGAAACGGTTTCCAACTACTATAACAACGACGAATGGCAAACTCCCTACTGGGAACTTGATTTTGTCTTCAATAAAAAGATTGGACAACATTTTGAAATGTACCTGAAGATTAAAAACCTGCTGGACAGGTATAACAAGGTAGTTATCAGGCAGCCTTTAGACAAGTTAAACGCTGCCTACCCGTATCAAGGTTCACCCGGCGATTATTTTCTCACCCGAAGAGATAATTATGGGAGATCTTTCCGTCTGGGAGTTCGATATAAATTTTAAATAAACTTATTTTTTTAATTATTAAACACATTTATTATGAGAAAAAAAAATTCACAAATTAATCTGGTACTTTTATTAGTGACCTTGCTGGGGTTTGCCGCCTGCAGTAAAAAGAACGTTACGCCAACTTTTCCAAAATTACAACCCGTGGGTGAAGTTTCAGGAATTTGGACAAAAAATTCAGTGGTAACAATTAACAAAGATGTGGTTATTCCCGTAGGGAAAAGCCTGACAATTGAGGAAGGAGTTCAGGTGATATTTTCGGGAGACAGCCTAGGAACTGCTGCTGCCCCTGAAATACAGGTGAGAGGAAACCTTTATGTTAAAGGAACCAAAAGTAACCCTGTACTCTTTTCCGTCCCCACAGAACAACGTACTTTAGCCAACCGCTACAAAGGTCTGTGGGGCGGAATACAATGTGCTACCACCAGCAATGAAGTGTCAATACAATATGCCACCATTGAATATGCCGGAGCCCCGGCAGGTGCCAATTCAATATTTGTAGAGCAGGGCCAAACACAGGGCGATCCTCGTTTTGCTTTGCTTTATGGAAATACGAGTGGAAAAATAGCTGTCTATCATAGTTTATTTCAGGACATAACCGATGATGCTGTCAGGATTACAGGAGGCAAAATATCTATGATTTATGATACTTTTGCTTTTATCGGCGAGACGGGCGGAGAAGCCATGAATATAAAATCAGGCGTTCTTGGAGATATGGCTTTTAACCTGATATACAGCAGCTCCACCAATGGTCCCAAATGGTCAAACTCGGGCGGACTCAGCCCTCAGACTGATTGCGATGCCTATAATAATACCATAGTAAATAGTGGGTGGAGAAGAAATAAATCCGGTAGAGGTGGTTCTGTTAACATCGAAAAAGGAGCACGCGGAAAGTCGTATAACAATCTGATTGTCAATTGTAAATATGGCGTACGTGTGGTAGGAGGTGGCTCTGTTGCCGATACCGCTAATTTTGTTAATGATTACAACTGGTACTTTGGAAATGAACAAATAATAGTAGATGAATTTTATCCTGACAATGGGATATTGTCGCATAAGAACAGCCCTCACGATGTTATTGGAAAAGTTAACCAAAACAATCCGCAATTTGTCGGCTACGATGTAGCTACGGATAAAATGGATGACCTGGATTTAAAAACACTTGATTTTCATTTGAAAGCCGTATCCCCTGCTTTAAAAGGTGCTTTTACGGGTTTTACTCCGAGAATCAGCTCGTTATCTATTGGGGGCACTACCTTTACAACCCCTCTTCCGGCAGGTTATTACGGAGCATTTGGAACAAAATAACTACTGAAACTATAATTTTTCTTTTAAATGGTTGTCCTATTAATAAGGACAACCATTTATGTATAAGAATCTGCAACGTTAAAATACTTTTTACTTTTATTGATCATTTACCATACAACCATGAAGTCATTCTTTTCTCTTTTCTTTCTGTTCCTGTTGATTGTTATCAGTTCCGGTTGTAAAACAAGCAATATAAGCCCTCAAAAACAGGTACCAGTCAGTCCTCAGCTGCTTTTCACACTGAATATTGATCCTGATGTGCTTAATTATGCTTTCGTAGCAGATACCACTTCTTATGTAATTGACAAAAACCTACGTGAAAACAGTGGCCTTCTCTACAGCAGAATAAACCAACACATACTTTGGGGCGAACAAGATAGTGGTAACGGACAGTTTTTATATCTTTATACAACCACAGGACATTTTTTAAAAAAAATACAGCTCCTAAATACAAATACTCACGATGCCGAAGATATTGCCTACGGGCCAAATGAAAAAGGTGTTTACAATCAAATATTTTTGGCCGACATAGGCGACAACAAAAACAGCCGCTCAACGGTTGACATTTATACGTATGATGAGCCGGTATTTTCTGACACAACATCTATCCCCAGCCAAATGACCGCTGTAAAAAAAATACGGTTGAAGTATCCAAAATTCAGGGAAAATGCCGAAGCACTTTTTGTTGATCCATTGACAAACCGTATCTATATCTTCTCAAAAGCCGCATCGGTTTCACATGTCTACACCATTGATTTTCCTTACAACTATTCTCATATCAATAGCCTGAAGCATGTGGGAGATATCAATGTACGTTTTCAGAAAGTAACGGCAGCTGACATTAGCCACGATGGTATGAATATATTATTAAAAACATACGATTATATTTTATACTGGAAACGCAAACCGGGAGAAAGCTTAAATAAAACATTTACCCGCATGCCTACAATGATGCCTTACAAGCCTGAAGTACAGGGAGAAGCTGTTACCTGGGGAAAAGCATCAGATGAATATTATACCTTTAGCGAAGAAAGTCACGGGGTAATACCCAAATTATTTTTTTACAAAAAGAAACAAACTATTTCGCAACAATAGTGTAAACGTTGAATATCCCATTCTTGTAATTAATTACTCGCAAAAAACTTGATTGATAAATATCTTAATTACATTTATCCATCCCCTTAAATAAGCCATATATATGATTAAAGACGAGATAGATGATCGTACTATTAATAAAATCCAGTGAATTATTAATAACCTGAGTTCGATATGGTTTGTTGTAGAAAAATCATTCTCTCCCCTTACACAGGAAAAGGTTTCACTCGTTTGCATTAGGCATTCGACGCACAAAAACAGACTGTAAGACAAAATTGCACAACACAAAGCCGGTTCTTTCTTCGTTGCCACGAAAAATATTCTCACATTTGCAAAACATTAATAAGAAAAACCATACAATATGTCGTCATATGCTTTTGATGCAGTAATTTTTGATCTGGATGGAGTTATCACGAAAACAGCCACTGTGCACAGCCATGCCTGGAAAAAAATGTTTGATGATTACCTGAGAGCCCATGCCGGGAAAACCGGCGAAACTTTCCGCGAATTTACGAAGGAAGATTATCTGGCCTACGTGGATGGAAAACCACGCTACGATGGCGTAAAGAGTTTTCTAATTTCGAGAAATATTAGTATCCCCTTTGGAATGCCCGAAGACATGCCGGACATGGAAACTGTATGCGGACTGGGAAACAAGAAAAATGAAGCATTTAACGAAGTATTGCGCAACGAAGGAGTGGAGACCTATCCCACCACCGTTTCTCTCATGGAAGAATTGAAAAAGCAAGGTATCCATGTGGGAGTAGCTTCCTCAAGCAAAAATTGTGAAGCTGTACTGAAGGCTGCTAAACTGGAGCATTTGGTGGAAACACGTGTGGATGGTGTAGTTTCGGCTGCACTAGAACTCAACGGCAAGCCGGCACCGGACATTTTCCTGATGGCAGCCAAAAATCTTGGGGTCAAAGCTTATCGTGCCGTGGTGGTTGAAGATGCCGTATCGGGCGTGGCTGCCGGAAAAAATGGCAACTTCGGATTAGTGCTCGGTGTGGCTCGCGAAGACAATATGGATGCCCTTAGAAAAAACGGTGCCGATATTGTAATGACTGACCTCGTGGAAATTGACATTGAAAAAATTGACGATTGGTTTAAAAACGGCATGGAAGCCGACAGCTGGAAGCTGGAATATTTCGATTATGATCCCCAAAAAGAACGCTCGCGTGAGGCATTGCTCACCGTTGGGAATGGTTATTTCGGTACACGTGGAGCCATGGAGGAGACCGATGCCAATAAGATAAATTATCCCGGAACTTACATTGCCGGTATTTACAACCGGCTGCTCACCCGTATTTCCGAAAAAGATATTGAAAATGAAGACTTCGTCAACTGCCCAAACTGGCTGCCGGTACGGTTTAAAATTGAGGATGGACCCTGGATGGATCCAAACAAAGTGGACATCCTGGATATCCAACGGACACTGGATTTTAAAACGGGTCTGCTTACGCGGAAGATGACCATCAAAGATGAAGAGGGGAACATAACCAGGGTTGAATCGGAACGCTTTGCCAGCATGGACAATCCGCATATGGCCGCTTTGCGTTACCGGATTATCCCACAGAACTATTCGGGAAATATCACCTTCTGGAGTGCGCTGGACGGATCTATCAGAAATGTTGGCGTGGATCGATACAAAGACCTGCAATCGAAACACTTACGACCAGCAGAGCAGGGTAGCGACAGCGAAATTGTCTTTCTGAAAGTAAAAACTATACAGTCGGAAATTGAAATTGCCGGAAGCGCCCGGTTGCAGCTTACAAAAAATGGAGAATTTATTAATGACAACTTGGTTCATACTACCGAATCGGGCATAGTTTTTTCCTTTGGCGACCAACACATCGACAAAGGGGATGTCTTTCAATTGGAAAAAGTAGTAGCATTTTTTACCACCCGCGAAGAAAGAAACCCGTTGATTTCCAGCCTTTCCTCTGTAAAAGCTGTAGGAACTTTTGACGAACTACTGAAAGCTTCTGCAGCACGATACCAAAAAATATGGAATAAAATTGATATCAGCCTTAAAGGCAACCGATTGTCGCAGAAACTGTTGCGGCTGCATCTGTACCACTTGATGGTTTCAGCCTCGCCACACAACGAAAATCTGGATGCCAGCGTTACCGCCCGCGGGCTGCATGGGGAAGCTTACCGTGGACATATTTTCTGGGACGAGTTGTTTATCCTTCCTTTTTACGATATTCATTTCCCAAAAACTGCCCGTTCATTGCTCATGTACCGTTACCGCCGGTTGGACAAAGCCCGCGAATATGCCCGTGAACACGGCTACAAAGGTGCTATGTTTCCCTGGCAAAGCGGCAGCGATGGCAGCGAAGAGACACAAACTTTTCATTTGAATCCGGTCTCAGGGGAATGGGGATCCGATCATTCTTCTCTGCAAAGACATGTCTCCCTCGCCGTGGCTTACAATGTTTGGGAATATTACCACATCACCAACGACAAAGAATTTCTGGAAAAGTTTGGTCTGGAAATGATTTTGGAGATCTCCAGGTTTTGGGAAAGTAAAGCCGTTTGGGATAAACAAAACGGGCGTTACAGCATTGATGGTGTCATGGGGCCGGACGAATTCCACGAAAAATATCCCAACACTGAAAAAGGCGGTCTGAAAGACAATGCTTACACCAATATAATGGTAGCGTGGCTGTTTAAAACGGCCGGTCGGCTACTGAGCGAGGTCAGCGACAAAGCCAAAGAAAATATTTCAAAAGCTATTGATTTCCGAAAAGAAGAGCTCAGCCGATGGAATGAAATTCGTAAAAAACTACGGTTGGTTATCTCGAATGAAGGTATCATTGCCCAATATGATGGCTATTTCGAGCTAAAAGAACTGGACTGGGAGGCGTACAGAAAAAAATACGGCAATGTTTACCGTATGGACCGCCTGCTGAAAGCTGAAGGGAAATCAGCCGACGAATACAAAGTAGCCAAGCAGGCAGATATGCTCATGACTTTTTACAATCTGGAAAAAGAGGAAGTGGATACGTTGCTCGAAGAAATGGGTTACCAATTACCGGAAGATTACCTACAGAAAAATCTAAAATACTATCTGGCACGTACTTCCCACGGCTCCACGCTGAGCCGGGTGGTGCATGCACGGCTGGCACAGATGACCGGAGACAACGAACTGGGTTGGGAGCTTTTTTCGGATGCACTTTCCAGTGATTACAACGACATACAGGGCGGTACCACAGGCGAAGGCATCCATGCCGGCGTTATGGCAGGAACCATTATGATTGCGCTGAATACTTATGGTGGTATCAACCTGAAAAAAGGGCAGTTGCAGATTAACCCGGAGCTGCCTGAAAGCTGGGAGGAACTACAATGCCGGCTTCATTTTAAGGAAACTGCTTTTCAGTTGGAAATAACCCACCGGGAAGTAAAAGTTTCCGCTGACCGGAAGACAGCTTTGACTATTTTTGGGAAAGAGGAAGAAGTTCTTGAAGTACCTAAAATACTTGAAGCACCTAGAGTTTGAAGTGTTTCCGCTCATCCGGATTTGTAATCCGAATGTTTAAGGGTTGGGATTGCAAATCCCAACCAGCAGGGAGTAAGCCGGAGTCCTAATAATTTAGGCACTATATTTAAATATTTATTTGAAAATTTTATCGTTATGTTAGAAGACATTTTATTGATTGAGGATAAACACCGCCGCGTAGCTGCCGGCATTGTGGAAGAAATTCTGAAAAATAAAAAAGACAAATTTATCGTGGCCATTTCGGGCGAATCAGGTTCCGGGAAATCGGAGCTGACACACTTGGTAGCCAAAGAATTACGTAAATACAGTCTCTTCGCCAAGCCTGTTCATTTAGATAATTTCTTCAAAACACTTCCCCTGAAACGCCGTGCCTGGCGTGAAAAAAACGGAGTGAAGAAGGTGGTCGGACTGAACGAAATTGACTGGGAAGCCGTGCAGAAAACCGTGGATGACTTCAAAAGCGGGCAGATATCCGCCATGCCCTGCGTGGATTTAGTTACCGAGCAAGTGGACACCCTGACCACTGATTTCAAAACCATCGACATGCTGGTGCTGGATGGTTTGTATGCTATCAATACCGAAGGAGTTGATTTGCATGTGTTCATCGAACTCACCTATCACGAAACAAAAAAAGCACAGGCTTCGCGAGGAAAAGAAAAATCAGATGAGTTACGCATGCAAACACTGGAAGCCGAGCACAAAGCCGTACAGTCTCTTCGTCCGAAAGCTGATTTGCTGGTAAATATGAAATACCAACTGGTGAAAGCCTAAAGCACTTCTATCATTCTTACGTTCTTATTTTAGAAAAGAAGAAAGTCAGGCATCTGCTTTTTGGCTTACCTGCTGGATGAAAATTTCGTTAATGGAGGGGAGGATTTCCCGAAATGAAGTAATTTCCGCCTGTGCCATAATGCGTTGTAGTAAATCATTAGGTGTACTGCCATTTAATAATTTAATGGATAACGTAATTTCACCATCGTTTTGTTTTGTTTCCATTTTCAGGAAAGCTTCCGGTGGAAGCACAATCTCATCCTGAGATACCGAACGAAAACATACCTCGAAAATATTGGCTTTAAAGCGGCTTTTTATCTCATTTATCTCACCAGAAAGCACCTTTTTACCGTTATTAATGAGTGCGATATGGTCGCACAGCTCCTCAACAGATGCCATATTGTGAGTGGAAAAAATAATGGTAGCTCCCTGCTCCTTTAAATGTAAAATTTCATCTTTCAGCAGGTTGACATTGATGGGGTCGAAACCGCTGAAAGGCTCATCAAAAATCAGTAATTTCGGTTCGTGCAAAATGGTAACAATAAACTGCACCTTCTGCTGCATTCCTTTGGAAAGCTCTTCCACTTTCCTGTTCCACCATCCGGAAATCTCAAAGCGATCGAACCAATATTTCAGTTTCTGTCGCGCTTCTGCTGCCGACATTCCTTTCAAACGTGCGAGATAAAATGCCTGCTCACCCACTTTCATCTTTTTGTACAGGCCTCTTTCTTCAGGCAAATAACCGATTTTAATAATATCTTTCTGGCTTAGCGGTCTGCCATCAAGCAAAACCTCTCCTTCATCGGGAGCGCTAATCATATTAATGATGCGGATAAGCGTAGTTTTCCCTGCACCATTGGGCCCCAGCAGGCCATAAATAGAACCATCGGAAATATCCATACTCACTTTATCCAAAGCCTGATGTTTCTCGAAGCGCTTACTGATATTTATGACCTGTAGTTTGTACATGAACTAAGAGAAAAATTCCCGCATACGGGCAAAATAGCTTTTGTCCTTAGATGTTGGATTGGGTTTGAAATTAGGAGAATTTTTCAGCTTTTCAAGGATATCTTTCTCTTCATGGCTCAGACTCCGGGGAGTCCATATATTCACATTAATCAAAAGATCTCCTTTGCCATAACCATTCACATCGGGAAGTCCTTTTCCTTTCAAACGTAACACTTTGCCACCCTGTGTCCCGGCCGGAAGCTTGATTCGCACCTTACCATCCACAGTGGGAACATCTATGCTTGTACCAAGTGCAGCCTCAGGGAAGCTAATGTACAAATCGTAAAGCAGGTTGTTGCCGTCGCGTTTCAGATCGGGATGCGGTTCTTCCACGATAAGAATAATTAAATCGCCGGGGATACCACCACGGGCAGCGGCATTTCCTTTCCCACTCATACTCAGCTGCATGCCATCATTTACGCCGGCAGGAATATTGATGGTAACCACCTCTTCAGATTTCACGATACCATGCCCCTGACAAACCGTACATTTTCTGGTAATAATGAGTCCCTCGCCACCACACTGCGGACAAGTAGAAGATGTTTGCATTTGTCCCAGAAAAGTATTGGTAATACGGGTTACATGCCCCGAACCATGGCAGGTCGGACAAGTGGTAGGCTGTGTACCTTTCTCGGCTCCGGTACCGCTACAAACGTGGCAGGGAACATATTTTTTAATTTTAATCTTTTTCTCAACACCATGGGCCATTTCTTCCAGCGTCAGCTTAACCCTTACACGAAGGTTAGAGCCTTTGTTAACACGCCTTCTACCCGAACCTCCACCAAATGAGCTGCCGCCGAACGAGCTGCCACCAAAGCCAAAATGTCCGCCGAAGATATCCCCAAAATGACTGAAAATATCATCCATAGACATACCACCACCGGAGAAACCACCGCCAGCGGCACTACTACCCACACCAGCATGGCCAAACTGATCGTAACGGCTTCGTTTTTCGGGGTTACTCAGCACTTCGTAAGCCTCAGCTGCTTCCTTAAACATCTCTTCAGCATCCTTGTTGTCAGGATTCTTATCGGGATGGTACTTGATGGCCATCTTCCGATAAGCCTTCTTTATTTCGGCTGCCGAAGCATCCTTCGAAACTCCGAGTATATCGTAATAATCGCGTTTGTTCATATCTGTTCTTCCCTTTCCGGAATTATTTTTTCTCAATAATATTACTGGCCTACCACAACTTTTGCATAACGAATTACTTTCCCGTTCAGGGTGTAACCTTTCTGGACAACATCCATAATTTTGCCTTTCATCTTTTTAGAAGGAGCCGGAATGTTGGTGATGGCTTCATGATAATCGGTATCAAAAGGCTGCTCCATAGCTTTTATTTCTTTGAGTCCCTTTTGAGTAAGAATATTAATCAGCTTATTGTAAATAAGTTCGATTCCTTTTTTAGCTTCTTCACTTAGCTGATGCTCCTCAAAAGACTGAATAGCGCGCTCAAGGTCGTCCACAACAGGCAGAACGTCCAGAATAATTTCGCGAGAAGCGGACTTCTGTAATTCAATTCGCTCTTTTGCTGTCCGTTTCCGGTAATTATCAAATTCAGAGTACAAGCGCATATATTTATCATTCAGCTCATCATATTTCTCCTCAAGAGCCTCCAGTTTTTTTTGCGATGAAGCCTTTCTGCTCTTTTTCTCCTCTTTTTTGACGACAGGTTCAATGGTTTTTTCCTCTAATGTCTCCTTCTCTTTAACCGGCTGATTCTCAATAGTTACATCTTCTGCTGCTACCTGTTCAATATTTTTATCTTGCTTTTTTGTATTCATATTTTTTGTACGCTTTTTTAGATTTCCATTGTCTTTCACAAAGTTTTTGCCAATAGTTATTTGCGGTCATAATGACAGCTAAAAACCGTCTGACTGACAATTTTTTTGCAAAACTAATGAATTTCTTTGCCGGAGATGAGTTTTAGGCAACAGATATCAACCCAACAGCCATGAACAACAACTAAACTCATACTATAAATGACGTAAACCAGAGCTAACTTGTGTCATTAGCAAGACTATTCACCGAAACAAAAAGTAGTTGGAAAGAAATTGAAAGTTCACAACAGGTTAGAAATCATGAAATCCTCTTAACGGAAGCACCCAGTTTACGCAATCGCACGTCGATATGCTGATAACCACGGTCAATTTGTTCGATGTTGTCGATGATGCTGGTACCTTCGGCCGACAGAGCTGCAATAAGCAGCGCAACTCCGGCACGAATATCAGGCGAACTCATGCGGATACCACGCAGCGGCTGACTTCCATCAAGGCCAATGACTGTGGCCCGATGTGGATCACACAAAATGATCCTGGCTCCCATATCGATAAGTTTATCCACAAAAAACAAACGACTTTCAAACATTTTCTGATGAATCAGCACGCTACCGTTAGCCTGAATAGCCACCACCAGTACAATGCTAATCAGGTCGGGAGTAAATCCCGGCCACGGCGCATCGGCAATGGTCATTATGGAACCATCAATAAATGTTTCGATGGCGTAATGCTCCTGTTCCGGCACCAGAATATCCTCACCTTTTTGCTCTAAACGGATACCCATACGGCGAAACACCTTGGGAATCATACCCAAGTCGTTGAGTCGCACATTTTCGATGGTAATGGACGAATGTGTCATAGCCGCCATGCCTATAAAACTTCCCACCTCAATCATGTCGGCCAGCATGGTGTGTGTTGTTCCCTTCAGCGAGGAAACGCCCTGAATCGTCAGCAGATTGGATCCAATACCTTCGATGCGGGCACCCATACGGTTCAACATTTTGCTCAACTGCACAAGATAGGGTTCACAGGCAGCATTGAAAATAACCGTTTTGCCTTTGGCCATAACAGCAGCCATCAGAATATTAGCAGTACCCGTAACGGAAGCTTCCTCAAGCAACATTTCACTGCCTCTTAAATCGTTGGCAGTAACATCATAACGTTTTTCCGCTTCATCGTAATGAAAAGAAACGCCTAGTTTCCCCAAACCGTTAAAATGTGTATCGAGACGGCGGCGACCAATCTTATCGCCACCCGGCTGTGGAATAATACCTCTGCCAAAACGCGCCAGCAACGGGCCCAAAATCATAATACTACCTCTGATGCTTGTGGCCTTTGAAAAGAACTCTTCGCTGTCAAGGTAATCAAGGTCAAGGTTATCAGCCTTAAAACGGTAACTTTCTTCCGCCAACTTTTCAACTTTAACATCGAAACCTTTCAGTAATTCAATCAGCCGGTTTACATCACGAATGTCAGGAACATTGTGTAGCACAACTTCTTCGGGAGTTAGCAAAGTGGCACAAAGAATTTGAAGGGCTTCGTTTTTCGCCCCTTGGGGACGAATGGAGCCATGAAGTTGTTTGCCACCGATAATTTCAAAAGAACTCATTATCAATAAGTTTTTCTGCTATATTTTTTTCTTCTACCGTTGTTACTTTTATTCTGCGTACTCTTTTTCTTTTTGCTACTGCGGTTTCCTGCCAGCACTTCGCTTGTAGCCACAAGATTTACTTCTTCATCGAGTTTTAGCTTTCCTCCGGAAAGGTCCTCCAGCTGATTCAAAATCATCCTGTCGCTAACCGAGTCACGGTTCCAATTCAGATATGACCGTTTCATTTGATTAGCAATCATAAGAGTAACTTCCTTTTTCTCAGGATTTTCCTCCAGTTCGGCAGTATATTTTATCATCTTTTCCAGATGCTTGCCATAATGCTTGAAGCGGATATGGTCCTCGCTATATTCCAGTCTTTCGGGCTTGCGCATGATGGTCGCCTTTTCGGGAGGCGGAAAGGGGCTGTCCACATCTAATTTGAAATCAGAGATAAAGTACAGGTGATCCCATAATTTATGGCCATAGTCGCTAACCTCCCGGATTTGCGGATGCATGTTGGCCATGATTTCAATAATACGGTTAGCAGCCTCGGTTCGTTCCTTACGATCCTCAATTTCTAAAATGAAATTAACCATCTTTTGAATGTTACGGCCATACTCGGGAATAGCCATTTTGTTACGTGCAGTGTTGTATTCCATGATTCTTTGCTAAAGTTAAAAAAGCTTTCGCCTTCGGGCAAACGGTGTATATTTTTCAGG
>CAYYOW010000042.1:0-17062 GCA_964473395.1 uncultured Lentimicrobiaceae bacterium
AACTCGGCGAAGCCGACAACGATGGCAAAGCATGGGAATGGCGAAAAGTAACGGTTGATTTAAGTGAATATGCAGGCCAGACTATTGTACTTGCCTGGCAGTATGTGGGTAACGATGGCGACCTGATGGCTATTGATAATGTGGAGCTTACACAGGGAACTACCGGAATTGGCGGCAACAAAGCCGTAATCGACCAGCTGCTTTCGCAAAACTATCCTAACCCGTTCAGCACGCAAACGCGTATCCCGTTTAAGCTGGATAGGAAATCCAATGTGCACCTGGTGATATATAACAGCCTGGGGCAAAAAGTTGCCGAGCCTGTGTCGGGCACGCTGAATGCCGGAAACTATAAGGTGACGTTTGATGCTTCCGGATTACAGCCCGGTATTTATTTCTACCGTTTGGTTGTGGATGGTGCTGCTGCCACAAGGCGGTTGATTATTATGAAATAGGCGTCTTGTAATGACTTTTGTAACTAAAAATCCTCTGGTTTACTTGAACCAGGGGGTTTTTGCTTTTAGAGGCATCTATTTTTGTTAGCCATAAACGGGTAGTTCAACAATTGGGAGAAGTTTCAGTTGTTTGTTTGTTCTATCGAAAAATATTTACTTTTGCTCAAATCAATTTTTTATGTAAATGCTTTGTAGAAAACGAATGGGTATTAATTGTTTAAAAGAAAACACATGAAGAAATTGTTGATTACTCTCCTTATTACTCTTTTGCTTGTCAGATGTAGTGATTTGCCTAAAAATCAGAATACTACTGTCGCCATGCAGGGCTTTGTTGCTGATAGTGCTATGGTAGTTTGTGCACGACCCGAAGCTTCGAAAATTGGGATTCAGATTATGAAAGAGGGAGGCAATGCTTTTGATGCGATGATTGCCACCGACCTGGCACTCACTGTGTCTTATCCTTTTGCCGGCAATATTGGTGGAGGTGGTTTTATGGTTTACAGAACCCATGATGGGAAAACAGGAGCCCTCGATTATCGGGAAAAAGCGCCCATAAAGGCAACGCAGAATATGTATCTTGATAAAAACGGAAATGTTATAAAAGGGAAGAGTACCCTTGGTGCAATGGCTATCGGCGTTCCGGGAACGGTGGCCGGCCTGTTTAAAGTATATAAAAAATTCGGAACGCTTCCTTTTTCCCGTCTTATACAGCCTGCTATTGATCTTGCTAAGAGGGGAGTAGTAGTGACGAAAAAACAAGCCCGCAGGCTAAACCATTACCGGAAATATTTTACCGAAGTAAACCATTATCCCATCTTGCTTGACAGAGACTGGAAAGCCGGCGACACCATTAAATATCCTGAACTTGCTAAAACTTTTGAACGTATCAGAGACAATGGCCGCAATGAGTTTTATAAAGGAAAAACTGCGGATATGCTGGTGGAAACCGTGCAAAAACTCGGCGGTATAATCACAAAAAAAGATTTGGCCGATTACCAGGCACGCTGGCGTGAACCTATCGAGTTTGATTATAAAAATACCAGGATTATATCTATGTCGCCACCTTCGAGCGGAGGAATATGTGTAGCGGAAATTTTAAATGCAATTGAACCATATCCCGTAAAAAAATACGGACACAACACCGTAAAATACATACAGCTGTTAACCGAAGCCGAACGCCGGGCTTTTGCTGACAGAGCTTTTTTTCTTGGTGACCCCGACTTTGTAAAAATACCCATAGATACATTGATCTCCCAAGAGTATGCAACAAGAAGAATGGCTACTTTCTCATGGAAAAAAGCAACCCCATCGTCAGAGGTAAGTCACGGAAAAATAGTTGGTTACGAAAGCATGGAAACCACTCATTATTCCATAGTGGATAAATACGGGAATGCCGTTGCCGTTACCACCACCTTAAACGGAGCTTACGGCTCGAAAGTTTACGTTTCGAAAGGAGGTTTTTTCCTGAACAACGAAATGGATGACTTTAGCGCCAAGCCGGGTACTCCCAACCAATTTGGGCTGGTTGGTGCCAAAGCCAACGCGATACAATCCGGAAAACGAATGCTCAGCTCAATGACCCCCACAATTATTGAAAAAGCGGGTAAGCTGTATATGGTACTGGGATCTCCGGGTGGCTCAACCATTATCACATCGGTGGTACAGACCTTTCTAAATGTGTATGAGTTTGGTATGACCATGCAGCAGGCTGTTGATGCACCACGCTTTCATTCGCAGTGGCTCCCCGATAATATAAGAATGGAGTCCAAAGGCTTCTCGATTCCTTTACGGGATTCATTAACAAAACTAGGGTATGCTATTGACACGACAGCTGCACCCATCATTGGAAAAGTAGATGCTATTTTGCGTTTGCCTAACGGAAAACTCGAAGGAGGCGCCGACTATAGGGGAGATGACAAAGCAGCCGGATATTAACATTCTTGTCTTATTTCGGAAATATTTACTCGTGCATTGCCAGCATGGGTAACTCCAGCTTGAAAAAATCTTTTTTGAGTAGCCTGTGTGAGGAAAAGAGGTGCTTGATTAAAGTACCCTTTTCGGGGAGAAAAGCAACCAGGTCAATTTTGTTGTCCTCAGCAAAGGCTTTCAGCGCTTCGGTTTTGTCGGTTGCCTCCACGAGTGCAAACCTGATTTTCCCCTCCTGTTTCTCTTTTTCGAAAGCTTTTTCCAGCTCTTCCATCAAAATACCCGCTTCCTGATCTTTCTTTTCCAAATAGAAATGACAAACATGGATATTAAAACTCAGATGTCCCAGTAGTTTGAATAGCTGTTGTAACATGTAGATATCCAATTTGTTAAAGTGAGTAGGATACATAATGTTTGTGAGCTGAAAGCCTGAATAGTTCTCAGGTACGGCCAACACGGGGACTGGCACTTTGGCCATAATTTTTGCTGCCATACTTCCTTCGAGAAAGCCTTTTTTCCCCATTCCACGGGTTCCCATAATCACCATGTCGGGTTGTAATTCTTCACATATTTCTGTGATCTCCCAACGCGGATCGCCACCTTGCAGCGATGTGGTCACGGTAATCTCCTGTCCGGAACTTTTTATGAGTACCTCAACCTCCTTTTTCAATGTCGCCATCTGTTGTTCTGCCTGCTCTTTCAGTGCCAGTATAATGTCGCTGTTGAAAAAGATATCGGTATCCATGGCTTCCGGCAAACCGGAATCGGGAATCATAATCTGGTCGTTGTAAATATGAAATAAATGAAAGGTCACCTTCTGGCTATCAGCTAGTTTCATAGCATATTTACACGAATGTAAACTGCCTTCGGAAAAGTCTATCGGAATGAGTATGGTTTTCATAACCCTGAATTTTAGTTCTTGTGTTTTTTCTCTCTACAAATGTAACTGTTTTTTTATATTCCCAGGCCAAGCCCTGCCAGGCCAATTAGGAGACCCACTGCCACGTTGATAAGTTTTACAATGATAAAGCTCTTTCGCGATTCGGCCAACAATGGTAAACTACCGTGCCCATCCTGTACGATAGAGCTAGCTAGCAAGATACTCAAGGGCAGGCTTCCGCTGGCAAACAGTATGACAAAAATAAGGTGAGGGCCTGATTCGGGGATAATGCCAATTAGGACGGCTACAACAAGAACCCAAAACATGTTATGTTGAATCAACTGGTGAAGGTCGAAATGTTTCATTAAAATACCGATAAACAAAAGGGTGAAAAATGTCCATAGAAATATTTTTGAGAAGTGCTTTTTGATAATGTGTGCCCAGAGGTGTTTTTCCAGAAAATGGTCATTTACGATGAGGATGACCGCTGTTGAGAGGAAAATAACACTAAAAAAAGTAATTTTAATCCAAATGGGATCCGAACCTGTTGGCTCAGCAGCGCCCAGATGAATAAGGTTGTGAAAGCTTCCGCCGTTTACGTTCTCGTTGAGTACAATAAAAGTAACGGAAAACAGAATACTCACAAGCATAAGCGCACGGGTAGGCGTGATGTGTTTGAGCTGGTTCCAGGAAGCCTTCGGGCTAAACCCATTACATTCAGGAATTTCATGTACGTGGAGATGTTTTTCGGAGGCATGTGAAAGAAATTTTTTCTTAAATAAGCGATCCACCAGTAATCCTGAAAAAACTGCAATGACTAAAATAATCAGATTCAACAACAGTGCTTTTTCAGGGAAAAGCGTAAACATCATAAAAGCTTCATCTCCCGAAGTAGATATCATAGTGGCTACCAGTGCGCCGTTCCCGATAATGTCGTGGATAAATAATGAAACTGCAGTATAAGCGCCAAGGCATCCCGGAATTACACCGAGAAAAGCTCCCAGTAAAACCTGCTTTCCTTTGTTCTTTTCCAGTCCCTTGCTCCACAATCCTTTGGTAAAGACGTTGAGATACTCTATAATAAGCATCATCGACAATACAAAAAAGGTGATGAGCAGGGTTTGTTTTATGACAGGCAATAAGTTAATCATGAAGTTCTTATTTTTATACGGAAACCAAAATTATAAAGATTTGTGATATATTTTAAAGTTCAGGAGCGCCTTATTTATAATACGGAATAAATTAGGGAATTCATGGTCTGTATTTACCAGGAATTGCCTGAAATTACCTATTTTTGGTAATCATTTACTAAAATACAATTCAATGGGAAAGATAGTTAATCTTACGGAGGCAGCCTCCATCGGGTTTCATTCGATGATAATCATTGCGCAGCAGGGGCGCAACGGGCAGATAAATGTAAATCATCTTGCCGAAAAAACAGGCAGCTCACGGTTTCACATATCCAAAATGATGCAAAAATTAGTGAAGGATGGCTTTCTTGGTTCCCACCGGGGACCAGCAGGAGGGTTTTTTCTTGCAAAGGAACCGGAAGAAATCACATTGTTGGATATTTATGAGACAATAGAAGGTAAGTTAGAAGTAACCAGATGCCCTCTGAATCGGCCGGTATGCCCTTTCAATACCTGTATTTTTGAAGGAGTTACAATAAGAATGACCCGCGATTTTCGCGATTTTATCCGTGACCACACGTTGGCCTATTACCTTGAAAGAAAGTAATATCCCATTTGGAGAAAACTTTGATTTTCTCACCGGGGACTGGCTACTGTTTTCTTGAGGTTTACGGCAAATGGTCTTGTGTCCTTTAAAAGGTAAACCTCAAAGCAATAATGAAGTTTATCCCCGAAGCACTGATTCCTGAAGAATAAGGCCGGTAGCGGTAATCCATCATATTTTCAATTCCTGTGGTGAGTAGGAAGTGTTCGTTGAAGGCAAAATTACCTTTAAAATTTATTGTCCACCACGCGGGAGCATAAGGGTTGCCATTTTCATCCTTTGCATACATGTAAGCTTTGTCCCGCTCTGAAGGTGCCAGATGTGTATAGCTGATTTGACCGTTAAAAGTTGCATTTAGCGTCAGGTTCAGTTTGTCTTTTTGATAAACCAATGCAGCATCTCCGTAAACCGGAGGGACATGTCGCAGTGCAAAGCCCTCATCGTCTTTACCTTTGATGTAAGTTATCTTCACTTTTAACCCGAGATGGGGCATGAGCAGCACATTGGCAGCCATACTAAACCCGTAAATAGTAGCATATCCGGCGTTTACCACAGCCTGCACACGGCTTAATTCACCGTCATAAACTATAGAATCCTGCCCGTTGATCTGGAAATTGCGACGAACCATAGCGTGATACAAATAAGAATAAAAAGCAGTCAGCTCAATGTCAGTTTTGTTTTGAAAAGAGCGGGCAATTCCCAGTTCGCCGTTGTACAGGTATTCGGGTTTCAGATTTTTGTTGGGGACAACTACATTCCCAGGTTCCGAATCAAAGATCTTGGCTACATCGTCAAGATTGGGCGAACGAAAGCCGGAAGAGAGGTTCATGCGGAATTGCCATTGCCCAGGACGATAAACTAATCCGAAATTTCCGGTAAGCGCCTGGTTGTTAGTGTTTATTGAGGAATAGGGTAGATGATAATAAGTGGTGTCAATAAATTCTGAAGAAAGTGAGGTGGCAGAAAAACGAATGCCTGTGAGCAGTGTCAGAGGTAGCTTTTGCATGTTTTTCTTGTAGCTGAAATAAAGACCTGTTTGAAAAGTCCTGGAACCGCCATCCGGATAGCGGCTTGCCACAGGTAGTATGCTGGATGAGGCGATATTTTCTTCTAATCCGGAAGATAGCACATTATTTGCATCAAAAGAAAAGCCATAATAAATATTTTGTGCCAACGGAAACTGCTTGTCAAAATCAGCATTTAAAGAATAAACATCCACACTTTCGGTACGTTTTCGTAACCACTTATCACGGTATTTGCGGTTGTTACGTCCTTCTTTTATCTTTTGGTAAGCAATAGAGAATTTTGCCTGGTTGTAAGCCATTGTCTTCTTGCGTAAGCGGAGTCCGGCATTGGCCATCAGCCAGCTTTGTGGATGGTAATACCATTGCGCATATTTTAACTTGTCATGTGAATATTGCGTCAGCCGGTCGTAACGGGGTACATCTGAAGTGGTGCTGTAATAGATGCCTAGCGTTAAAGCGCTGTAATTGTTGAAATTATGTTTTATCTTTTGCAGAAAGCTTAGTTGACTGTAGCCTGAAAACTTTTGCACGTTGGCATGCGTATTGGCAACGGCGGTATCAACGCCGTTGATGGTTGTAACGTACTCCGGTCGCTGATAATTCTTATCCGGATGACTTCCCATACGCAGGTCATCAAAATCGGTCAGGCTGATAGAGGTGAGAAATGCCCAGCTTTTGTTGGCCACATTTACATCGGCATGTAGTGTTTTTTCAAAAGCTGCCGAACCAACCCGGCTGTAAACAGTTCCATGTGCTTCCCACTGTTTTGTTTCGTACAGTTTTGGCGAAAGCAAATGAATATCCATTACGCCGCCCAGCGCGTCACTCCCATAAATGTTGGTTCCGGGGCCAAAAATGATTTCTACATTTTGAATACTGTTCACATCCACCTGCAGGATATTCTGCAGGTTTCCGCTGCGGTATATGGCGTTGTTCATGCGGATTCCATCTACTACAAACAAAATTCGGTTGGCAGCAAAGCCTCTTATCATAGGACTCCCTCCGCCCAATTGGCTCTTCTGTACAAAAACTTCATGGTTTACGGAAAGCATATCTGCCAAGGTTGGTGGACTTTGCAACAGTATTTCCTTGCGGGTGATTTGAGTGATATCGTTAGGAACTTCATTCTTCTTCTCTTCCCACCGGTTGGCCGAAATAATCACTTCGTTCAGGTCCACGAAACTGGTTTTCAACAATACTTTCCCATGACTTTTCCGGATATCCCGAAAAGGGATTCTCAGCATTTCATAAGCAGGATGTTGGAAAATAAGCGTATCGGAAACAGAAAAATCCGAAAGTTCGGCTTTTCCTTCCGGATTGGTGAGTGTACTTGTAGTTTTTGTAGTATTATAAATCAGCACGTTGGCCACGGGAAGTCGGGTTTGGTCATCCAACACCAACAGGCTTTGTGCAAAAAGTCCTGAAACAGGTAGCTGAAGGACGAAAACCAACACCCATTTCAGGACTGACATATGCTTTATACTTTAGAAACAATATTATTTTCTTTGGTTACTTCTTTGTTTGGCCGCATCTTCCAGTCGTTTTTGGAAACCTGACTTCTTCCTTGGCTTCTTTTTGTTTAGCTCAATTCGCTTGAGTAATTTCTCTTCGTTAATGGCATACTTGAACAGATACATCTGAAGGAAAGTAATTATGTTAGCCAGGAAATAGTAATAACTCAATCCCGAAGCATAGTTGTTAAACATGCCAAGGAACAGAATGGGCATTATGTACATCATGTTCTTCATGCCTGGCATGGACTGCGTTTGCGACCCCATCATTTGGTTATTCAGGTAGGTGTACATGATGGTTGAAACGGTCATGAGCAGCGTAAACAAACTGACGTGGTCTCCGTAAAACGGGATGTACCATGGCAGATGGAGAATGGAGTCGTAGCTTGACAGGTCGTGTGCCCACAAAAAAGATTGTTGTCGAAGCTGGATGGCCGAAGGGAAAAACTCGAACATAGCAAACAAAATAGGCATCTGTAAGAGCATGGGAATACATCCGGAAGCCGGATTGGCCCCCGCCTTTCGATACAATGCCATAACCGCCTGTTGTTTCTTCATGGAATCTTCCTTCTTGGGGAATTTAGCACCAATGGCATCTACTTCCGGTTTTAGTACCCTCATTTTGGCGGAGGACATATAGGTTTTGTAAGCAATAGGGAAGAGTGCCATTTTCAACAGGATGGTGAGGACAAGGATAACAATTCCGTAATTCCAGCCATAACTTCCTAGCCAGTTGAAAACAGGAATGACGATCCACTCATTAACCCATGCCAGTATGAAGAAGCCCCAGCCAATAGGAATTTGATGCTCCAGCTGCAAGCCATAGGATTTGAGCGTGGTAAAATCGTTGGGCCCAAAATAAAATGACATGGGGATAATCTTGTCACGCATCACATTGAAAGGAACCGTCAAATCAACCGACACGCTTTTCAGATAGTGTTTTGTCGGTGGATTTTTTTTGATTTTGTGTACTTTTAAAATACCATCGTTAAAAAACTGTTTGGCAATCAGTGTGCTGGAAAAAAACCGCTGCTTAAAAGAGACCCATTTCAAATTTGTCTTAATGGTTTTGTCTTCATCTTTTCTTTCAGACAGATTGTCAACATTATCCTTATAGAATTTGTAATAAATGGTAGCGCCGTTGCGGGTATCAACGGTTTTTTCTTCCTGCAGCAGGTCAACGTACCATTTAAGTTCCACGTAATTCATGTTAGCCGGAATAACTTTCTGCATGCCATGCATTACGATGTTGAAATTCAGCATGTAGTTATTCCCTTTAAAGGTATAGACATAGTCGATGTAACGCGTGGAGTCTATTGCTCCGTTTTGGTTATTGGCGTAAACCCGCATAACAAACCGGAGCGAATCGTTGCCGCTGACAACGTAGTTATCTCTATCGGGATGTTGCCCGACAACTGAAAAATAGAGATGATTTGTGTTAATGACTTTGTTGTTGGAGAAGAAAGAGATGCCAAAACGGCTGGTTGTTGAATCAAAAAGGTAAAGAGGACGTTGATCCCAGGTCTTGTATTTTTTCAATTCCACTGAATTGATAAAACCACCTTCTTTACTAATACTGAATTTCACCAAATCTGTTTGGATGGTATAATATTTCTTTTTGCCACGGGTAGCGGAGGAAAATACCCCGTTTCCCTGTGCTAAACCTGAAGTCTTTTCTTTAGTTACTTCGGGTTGCTGTTTTTGAGCTGCTTTCTTATTTTGGGTCTCTTCTGCCTTTAGGTTGTTCCTGCTTTTCAATGCTGCAACTTTCGCACGGTTGACAGATTCGTTGTAGCGCTGCATAACCATGGCTAAAGAGTCCTGTTTTCTCTTTTGCGCTGCTAACTTCTCTTTTGATGGCGCCATCCAGATGGAATAGCCAATCATTATAGCTCCAATCAAAATAAAACCGAGAATGGAATTTTTATTCATGTGTTCTTGTATAATATAAGGAGGGGCAAAGATAAACAGAATTTTGTTTTTTCTTCATAATGATACCAGAAAAGTGAATCTTGTATTTATCGGGTAAAACTTAGTAATTTTTATAGACATCAGATTTGCCGAAAACCTTTTTACCTTTGCATTTTATAAACGGGTACTATGAGAAAACTGTTAAACGAAGAGTTGGGACGTTTGGATGTGGAGGCTTTTAAAAAAGCAACCAAGATACCTATTATAGTAGTACTTGACAACGTGAGAAGTCTCAATAATATAGGCTCGGCTTTTCGCACCTCCGATGCTTTCCGGGTGGAAGCGGTATATTTGTGTGGTATCACGGCACAGCCCCCTCATCGCGAAATTCAGAAAACTGCTCTCGGTGCAACAGAGTCTGTGGAGTGGAAATATTTCGCTTCTACTGCTGAAGCGGTAGATGCTTTACGTGTGGGAAATTATCAGATAATTACGGTTGAGCAGGCTGATGAAAGTATTGAATTACAAGAGTTTAAGGTTGATATTGAGAGACGGTATGCGCTTATTTTTGGTAATGAGGTGAAAGGTGTTGAAGAGGACATTGTAAAGGCTGCTGACAAGGTCATTGAGATTCCCCAGTTTGGCACCAAGCATTCGCTAAATATTGCAGTAAGTATTGGCGTAGTTTTGTGGGACTTATGGGTAAAAATTCAAAAAATTAACAAATAGAAACTTTTGTGTAAAATTATCGGTTAAAAACTTAGATTTGCAGTACAATTTAAAAAAAGTTGTATATTTGCATATTGTACAAACGGGGAAAGCTATTTCCTATCTTAAAAAAACAAAACGTAATGGAAGTTTGGAATTTTAAAATCATAAACCTAACAAAATGAAAAAATTGTATTCGTTAACCCGGGTGCTCACACTGAGTATCCTGATGGTTCTCCCGCTGGCTTTTTATGCTCAGAATGCTTCTTCGAGTAAAAACGACAAGCAAAAAACCGAAAAGAAGACGAAAAATCTGAAAGAAAGTTTCTCTCCTTACCTGTTTGGACAGGCTGAATTTGGCTCTTCATGGTCACATGCCGAAGTTGCCTCCACACTTTTTGTACCCGACTTTAGGAAAAATGTATTTGTCGGAACCGGATATCTCGCCGTTGGCTGGCAGTTTCTTCCGTGGATTAACGTTTACGGTGGACTGAACCGCGGTTACGCTAAAGGATATCTTGCATCTGGTAGTGCCAGAATCAAATTGCTACCCAATTGGGCCCACGATTACAGGTTTACTTCCGATTTCTATGGGGCCGATTTGAACGTAGGAATTAACCTATCTAATCTAATTTCCGGTTATAAAGTTCGTAAAGTAAGCTTTGGCGCACATGCTGGTTTGGGGCAAACACAGTGGAAATCAATACTCTATGATGTAACAGCTGGAGTCCCGGTTGCAGTACATGGCTATAAAGGTAATACTGATTCACACAATGGCGGTATCTCAAACCGGAAAATTGCCTTGACTGTACCTGTTGGTGTCAATGTGAATTACACCCTGAATGATAATTGGGATGTTTATGGAGATTATACTTATACCTGGCTTGATACTGACCTTTTGGATGGTATTGTTGCAAACTATGGTAATGGTGGAAACGATGCTACTGTTCGGGCTATGCTCGGTATTCGTTATAACCTTCGTGGAATTGGTGTAAATTCGATGGCTAAGAAAGCGCTGGAGAAAACTACTCAAAATACAAAACCGGACCCGTTGGTTGAAGTTGGAGATAGTATTGAATTCACTGTTAGTGGAACTTTCCCTCCCAAATATTTCAACAAAAATGCCGTTATGTTGATTCAACCGGTCATAAAATATGAAGGCGGCGAAAAAACACTTGCACCGGTTAAACTGAAAGGCGAAAAAGTAACCGGCCAAGGTGAACTTGTAAGTTATCTGAATGGCGGTTCATTTAGCCACACTTACAAAGTGGCTTATGAAAAAGGGATGAATGTTGCCCAGGTGGTTACCCAATCGGTGGTTTATCATTACTCCGGAAAAGAATATGCGTCAGTGAAAGATGCCATTGCCGGTGATAAAAAGGCAAAAGCTATTGCTGATAAAAAAATTGCCGATGGAACAATCGTTACTGCCAAAGAAGTTATGCATAACGAAAACTTCTATTTTGCTCCTGATCATTATGAAAAGGAAACAATTGTTACAAATAAATCAGGTTTGTACTTTAAAGTCAACCAGGCCAGACTCAACTGGCGCCTGCCTCTCAACAAGAATAAAGAGAATTACAACGCTTTAAAGAATAACCTTTCTAAACTTTATAAAGGCTGGAAAGTTAAAAGTATTGATATTCAGGGATGGGCCTCTCCTGAAGGAGAAGAGACTTTCAACCAGGGTCTCTCAGAGCACCGTGCCCAAACCATGGAGAAATATATAAAGGCAAAGATTAAAAGAGAGCTACGTAAAAAAGATAACAAGTTTGCTTTTAAAAGCGTTGACGATTTGACATTTAACCTGAGCGCTAATGGCCCTGACTGGAACGGATTCATGAAAGCAGTTAAAAAATCGAGTATTGCTGATAAATCTGCTATCCTGAATGTTGTGAACTCGGCCAACGAAAGTAAAAAAGAAGAAGAAATCAGAAACATGATTCAGATTTATCCGGAACTGGAACGCGACATTCTTCCTCCTTTGCGCCGTGCCGAGCTTTATGTGAACGCTCTTGAACCCAAAAGATCGGAAAGTGAAATTGCAGCACTTTCTACCAGCCCCAATTACGGCGAACTGAAAGTTAATGAAATTTTGCATGCCGCTACCTTAACCAGCGACCTGAATACCAAAAAGCAGATTTATGCTAACGCAATGAAAAAATATCCCAAATGCTGGAGAGCAGTTGCCAATGCCGGTGCTGTTAACGTTGAGTTGGGTAATTACAAGGAAGCTAAAATGCTGCTGATGAAAGCCATAAAAATGAATAAAGACGCTTCTGTTGTACGAAATAGTATGGGTATTCTTCAGGCCAGAATGGGTAATTATAAGAAAGCTGAACATTGCTTCACCTTCGCCCAGAAACTTGGCGCTGATGAAACTTATAATCTTGGGGTAGTTAATATTATGAAAGGTGATTATGCTAAGGCTGTTCAGTTGTTGAGTGGTACCAAATGTGATTACAATCTGGGACTTGCCCAAGTGCTGAACGGAAACCTGAATACTGCTGCCAATACCTTGAAATGTGCTAAAGCAGATGCTGCTACGGACTATCTGTTAGCTGTTGTTGGTGCACGTCAGGGTAACAACGCTATGGTTTATGATTATCTTGCCAAAGCAATCAAACTGGATGCTTCTTATGCAAGTAAAGCTGCCAAAGACCGCGAATTCCTGAAACTTTTCAAGGAAGCCGATTTCAAAGCTTTGACAGGTAACAAATAGATTTTTTAAATTCCTAAACATAAAAAAGGGAGCCATCGGCTCCCTTTTTTATGTTTAGGAATTGTCTCTTTAATGATTCATCAACGCTTCAATCTCTTCCACCTCTATGGGGAAATCGGCCATTAGGTCTATGGGCTCTCCATCTGTGATCAAGATATCATTCTCAATGCGAATGCCGGTATTTTCTTCGGGGATGTAGATACCAGGTTCGCAGGTTAAGACCATCCCCGGTTTCAGCGGTTCATGTTTTGCTCCCACATCGTGTACATCTAACCCCATGAAATGAGATGTTCCGTGCATGAAATATTTTTTGAACAACGGATTATTCTTGTCTTGTTTCATTACTTCTTCTTCGCTGAATAAGCCCAGGCGTATCATCTCCTTTTCCATCAGCTCATTGGTTTTGTCGTTGATGTCGTTGATGGTATTTCCCGGAACATACAGTTTTTTTACCTCTTTCATAACCCTTAAAACAGTGTTGTAAAGTTCCTTTTGCCGGGGAGCAAACTTCCCGCTGACAGGAATTGTACGGCTAAGATCTGCTGTGTAGTTAGCGTATTCGGCACCAAAATCCATGAGCAACAGATCCCCCGATTGGCAGACTTTGTCGTTTTCTGTGTAGTGCAAAATGCAGGCACTTTTGCCAGAGGCAACAATGGGAGAATAACCATGACCTCCAGCTCTGAGGCGTGTGAATTCGTGACTGATTTCCGCTTCAACTTCAAACTCCCATACGTCCGGTTTGGTAAACTTCAGAATCCGGCGAAATGCCTTGTTGGTGATGGCACAGGCTTCTTTTATTAGATCAATCTCCTGCCGGCTTTTTATCAGGCGCTGCTTGGCAAGCAATGGCGCCGCCCTGTGATATTTATGCAGTGGATATTGCAACTGCAATGCATTTCCCAGCCTTTTTTCACGGGTTTCCACATCTGGAAAAATTTTGATATATTCGTTAGAATTCAAATATACATTGTCGAAATAAGACATGACTTCCTTTAGAGAAGCTTCAAAATCATCCAGCCAATAGACATTTTCTGTTCCCGATGTGTCCAGGGCTTCTTCTTTCGTGTATTTGTGGCCTTCCCATATCTCCAGCATCTCATTTGTTTTGAGAAGGAATAATGCTTCCCTCAACTTTTTGTTGGGACAGCCGGGGGCAAGCAACAGGATACTCTTTTCCTGCTCAATTCCGGTCAGATAAAAGAAATCGGAGCTTTGCCTGAAAGGATGATATTGGTCGCCATTACGCGGACATTGGTCGTTGGAATAAAAAAGGGCAAAAGAGTTTTTGCCCATCTGTTTAGCGAAGTTCTTTCTGTTACTTCTGAAGAACCTGTTACTTATGTGTTGATAGCGCATTTTGAAAATATTTAAACTTGTTATAAATTATCAAGGTTAAGGATGAATTTCCTTATTTCCTATCGTATTGTCTTAATTCTTTGATAAATTTGTGCATCTAAATTTTAGACAAAATTAAATAATTAGGTTAATTATTATGTTAAATTCGTCATTATGAGTAATAAACATTACTATTCTTCAGTTACGAAGAAAATTATCATGTCGCTGATGGGGCTGTTTTTAGTAACGTTTTTGGTGGTTCATCTTACCCTGAATTCGTTTTTGCTCTTCAGTAACAATTTATTTAATGAAGGCGCCCACTTTATGGGTACCAATGTTTTTATCCAGGTATTTCAGTGGGTTCTGTTTGCAGGCTTTGCCATTCACATTTTTTATGGGATTGTGTTACAAATTCAAAACTGGATATCGCGTCCTAAAGGCTATAAAAGAAGAGCTTTTATGGAGCAGTCGCCCTTTTCCAAGTATATGATCTATACCGGTCTTCTCGTTTTTATCTTTCTGATTATTCATCTGGGGAATTTCTTTTTCGTTAAGATGGGCTGGATTGGGAATGGTGTTCCTTTAACTTCCAACGGGGAGGAGAATATGGCACTAATGGTTCGCAACCTGTTTCAGCATGGTAGTTATGTCACATTTTATGTGGTTATGTTCCTGCTTTTGGGTTTTCACCTTGATCATGCTTTTCAGTCTGCGTTCCAGACCCTGGGACTTAACCATCGAACTTACTGGGGTTTTATCAAAGGCCTGAGTCGCGTTTATGCCATAGTTATAACTGCTGGCTTTGTTATCATTCCTTTGTTTATTTATTTTAAAATAGTATAGCCTTATGACAAAGATAGATTCAAAAATTCCGAAAGGCCCTATCGCTGAAAAATGGACCCGATATAAAGAACATCAAAAATTGGTCAATCCTGCCAATAAGCGTAAGATTGATATTATTGTTGTGGGTACCGGATTAGCCGGTGGGGCAGCTGCTGCCAGCCTGGGCGAAATGGGTTTTAACGTAAAAGTCTTTTGTATTCAGGACAGCCCCAGACGTGCGCACAGTATCGCTGCACAGGGTGGTATCAATGCTGCCAAAAATTATCCCAATGATGGTGATACCATTTATCGTCTGTTTTACGACACTGTTAAAGGTGGAGACTACAGAGCACGCGAATCCAACACCTATCGCCTCGCCGAAGTGAGTAATAACATTATTGACCAGTGTGTAGCACAGGGGGTTCCTTTTGCCCGTGAGTATTCGGGTTATCTTGCCAACCGCTCCTTTGGAGGGGCTTTGGTCTCCAGAACATTTTATGCTCGTGGACAAACCGGCCAGCAGCTGTTACTTGGTGCCTATGGTGCTTTAAGTAAGGAAATTAAACGTGGCTCCGTTTCATTATACACCCGTCGTGAAATGCTTGACCTGGTGGTGATGAAAGATGGTCGCGCACGTGGTGTCGTTGTTAGAAATCTCTTTACCGGAGAACTTGAACGCTATAGTGCTCATGCTGTTTTGTTGGCAACAGGTGGTTATGGAAATGTATATTTTCTTTCAACCAATGCCATGACTTCTAATGGAAGCGCTGCCTGGCGTGCTTACAAAAGGGGTGCTTATTTTGCCAACCCCTGTTATGTGCAGATACATCCGACCTGTATTCCCGTTCATGGTGAATACCAATCGAAACTGACGCTGATGAGTGAAAGTTTGCGCAACGACGGCCGTATTTGGGTTCCCAAGAAAAAAGAAGATGTAGAAAAGATAAGAAAAAAAGAAATTCGTCCGCGTGATATCGCAGAAGAAGATCGTGATTACTACCTCGAAAGAAGGTATCCGGCTTTTGGTAACCTGGCACCACGCGATGTCTCTTCCCGTGCCGCCAAGGAGCGTTGCGATGCCGGCTACGGTGTAGGACCTACCGGTCTGGCAGTTTTTCTTGACCTTAAAGATGCAATCAAACGTTTGGGTAAAGATGTAATCCAAGCACGTTACGGTAACCTCTTTGATATGTACCAACGTATTGTGGATGATGACCCTTACGAAACGCCCATGATGATTTATCCTGCTGTTCACTATACCATGGGTGGCCTTTGGGTAAATTACGAATTGCAAAGCAACATCCCAGGCCTGTTTGTGGGTGGCGAAGCCAATTTCTCCGATCACGGTGCCAATCGTCTCGGTGCTTCTGCTATTATGCAAGGGTTGTCCGATGGCTATTTTGTATTGCCTTACACTATGCAAAATTATCTTGCTGATCAAATTGCGGTCGGTGCTATTCCAACGGATACTCCTGAGTTTGATGCGGCTGAAAAAGATGTAAGGACAAGAATTGATAAATTGATGACTGTTAATGGAAAAGAACCCGTTGACTATTTCCATAAAAAGCTGGGACGTATTATGTGGGACCATGTAGGAATGGGGCGTAACAGAGCCGGCTTGGAAGAAGGAATTAAACTAATTCGCAAAGTGCGTGATGAATTTTGGAGTAATGTCCGCGTTCCGGGCAGCCCTAATGGTATTAATACCGAACTGGAAAAAGCACTTCGTGTGGCTGATTTCCTTGAACTGGGTGAATTAATGGCACGCGATGCTCTGCATCGTGAAGAGTCGGCAGGAGGGCATTTCCGTGAAGAATATCAGACTCCTGATGGCGAGGCCATGCGTAATGACAAGGACTTTATGTATGTGGCTGCCTGGGAGTATCCTGGTAACGACAAAGAGCCAAAACTCAACAAGGAAGAACTCAAATACGAATTTATAGAGGTGAAAACACGTAACTATAAAACTGCCTGACGAAGTGTTAATGAATTATTTTAAACATTAAAAACAAGAACAATGGATCTGAAATTAA
>CAYYOW010000043.1:0-16894 GCA_964473395.1 uncultured Lentimicrobiaceae bacterium
TCAGCCCTTCGTGGGAGCATTTTCTGAAAAGTACGGATCTGGCTACCTTTAAGCATAAGTATGAGGGAGTAAGCCTGATAGCCCAGATGAAATATTTCGTTACAGACCATGAGGTGGTTTCTCATTTGGGTAACCTGGCGCAGATACTCTTCTTCCTGCTCGGTGCCATGACCATTGTGGAAACGGTGGATCAGCACGAAGGTTTCCGCGTTATTACGGATAGAATTAAAACTACCAGTAAAGTTAAACTGTTATGGACAGTAGCTACCATTACATTTTTCCTTTCGGGTGTGCTGGATAACATGACAACAACTATCGTGATGATAGCCTTGTTGCGAAAGCTGATTGAAGATAAAAAGTCACGTTGGTTTTTTGCCAGTATGATTGTCATTGCTGCCAATGCCGGTGGTGCTTTTACACCTATAGGCGATGTAACAACCATTATGCTCTGGATTGGCGGCCAGGTTACGGCAATTGATATCATGGGAATGGTTTTTCTGCCTAGTGTTGTCAGTCTGCTCATTCCGCTTGCTGTGGTCTCTATTTACTTGAAAGGTCATGTTGAAAAACCAACTTTGGATACTTCGGACAGCTTTAGCACATCACCACGTGAGCGTATGCTTTTGTTAACAATGGGTATTGGTGGCCTGATTTTTGTCCCTGTTTTTAAAGAGCTTACCGACTTGCCTCCATATATGGGTATGCTTTTCAGCCTTGGTGTCATCTGGGTTGCTACTGAGTTTATCCACAAAAAGAGTACACCTGAAGATAGACGAAAATTTACTGTTGTAGGCATTCTGAAAAGAGTTGATATTCCAACCATTTTGTTTTATCTCGGTATTTTGTCGGCAGTGGCAGCGCTGGAATCTGCCGGACATTTGCAGGTTATGGCCGAATACTTTGACAAACATATGCACAATATATACCTCATAAACGGCGCCATAGGTTTACTATCATCCATTGTGGATAATGTCCCGCTTACCGCTGCTGCCATGGGAATGTATCCTATCGTAACCCATACAATGGCTGCTGCCTCTTCTGACCCGGCTTTCATGCACCATTTTGTACAAAACGGTGCATTCTGGGAACTGTTGGCTTATGCAGCCGGTACCGGTGGAAGTATTCTGATTATCGGTTCGGCAGCTGGCGTAGTAGCCATGGCTCTTGAGAAAATCGATTTTATCTGGTATATGAAAAAAATTGCCTGGATAGCGTTGCTAGGGTACTTTGCCGGTATTGTTACTTACTGGTTGCAAAATGAGCTGATTTTTCACCATTAGGAAAATAGAAAATACTAAAGTAAAGATACTAAGTGTTAACTGAGCTCGATATAAGCTTTGCTCACAGTTTCAGGTTATTAAACATGTTCATCCCGGTAATTCTCAGAATTACCGGGATGAACTTTTTCTGATTCTTTGCTGTTCACTACTTACAATGATTACGGTAAGTAGATGACGCCACCTGAAGAATCCCTTTTGGCTCCGGTAGCCGATGCCAGACAATTGATGTGCCCGGTTTTGCGTAAAATACCCATAAAGGCCAGATCAAGTCCGTCAAGCGAACTCTTCCCGACATGATACCCAAGTGCTGCGTATGATGTCTTTATCACAGGTATTGAATGATTTTCTCCAGTTGCATCCCCCGCGAGCCTTTGATGAGGATGTGTGCATCTTTTATGGGATGGTTTTTCAGATATTGCTCTGCCTCCTTTGTCGTAACAAATTTCCTGTAAAGATGTGCCGGCACGGTTTTGTAAAAGTCTTTCCCTACAAAAATAACCTGTTGAAAATCTATCTTCTTTAGTTTTTCGATAATCTTATTGTGCTCTTCCTCAGCCGATTTCCCCAGTTCAAACATATCGCCCAAGATAAGAACCGGATTTGAAAACCGGTGTGCGGCAAAATCGTCTATGGCCAGCGCCATGCTTTCGGGGTTAGCGTTGTAAGCATCTAAAATCAATGTGTTGTTTTGTGTTTGGAAAAGTTGCGACCGGTTATTTTCAGGTCGGTAATTTTTGAGGGCCCGAACGATACCTGACTCTGAAACCCCAAAATATTTTCCCACAGCTACGGCTGCCATGATATTGCTAAAATTGTAGCTGCCGTAAAGTTGTGTTTGGATATTTATTTTTTTTTCTTTTTGGTACCATCCTATTTTAACAAAAGGATCAGCGGCAGCTAACTTTCCTTCCACATCAGCTGGCGGACTGCCGTAAGTCATACCTGCAATTCCTTCCGAGAGTTCTACGAGTAGCGGGTTGTCTTTGTTGAGGAACACGGATCCTCCATTGTTTTTTAAGAAATGATACAACTCGTTTTTGGTATTGATGACGCCCTGAAAGTCACCGAATCCTTCCAAATGTGCTTTACCAATATTAGTGATAAGTCCGTGGGTGGGTCGTGCTATCTTGCAAAGTGCTGCAATTTCTCCTGGATGGTTAGCACCCATTTCCACAATGGCTGCCTCTGTTTTGTGATTGATACTCAGTAGTGTAAGCGGAACGCCAATATGGTTATTGAAATTTCCCTCAGTAGAGCAAATGTTTTTTTCGGAAGAGAGTACGGCAGCGCAAAGTTCTTTTGTTGTGGTCTTTCCGTTGGTGCCCGTAATGGCTAATACCGGAATATCAAACTGTTGCCGGTGAAATTTAGCCAACTCTTGTAACGCATTCAATGTGTTTTCCACAAGTATATATCGGTCATCGTTATCGGGGACAAACTCAGGGTCGTCCACGATGGCTGCTGCTGCACCTTTTCCAATGGCTTCGGTAGCGAAATGGTTACCGTTAAAATTTTCTCCCGAAAGGGCAAAGAAAAGGCTTCCTTTTTCCAGTTTCCGTGTGTCGGTGCTGATGCCGCTATGTTTACGGAAGAGCGTAACTATTTTATCCAGGTCTTTCATACTCATAAAAAAGGGCTGTTCCGGTTACAGGAAACAACCCTTAAAAATAATCATTTAGCTTGAATATTATTTCCTTTTTCGTTTTTTCGATATGGGGCTACCCACCCTGCTCATAGCACAGCGAAAACCCACTGTTGCCGAAGATTTGTCTTCGTCCATAAAGCGCCTCACCCCAGGGCTTAAATAATAGGGGGGATCATTCCATGAGCCACCCTTAATAACACGTGACTTACTGTTAATCAATGATGTGACACCATATTCGGCGAATCCTTTTCTTTTCGATATACTCATGTTGAAATTATCAGGCGGTGGGGTAGTATTTTCCATTTGTGCCAGTTTACTCTTAGTGAGCGGTACGAGAGGTATATGCCCCAAGCTGTCCTTTTGGGCTACTTCTCCGTTCATATCACGTTTCAACGTTTTAAAATTATCGCCATAGTAGGGGTCAAAATCACCTTCTTTTCCAAAAGCGGCAGGTGAGTATTTGTCCATTACCCATTCGCTCACATTACCGGCCATGTTATAGAGACCAAAATCATTGGGCCAGTATGACATAACAGGAGCCGGGATGCTGGCTCCATCGTTCAGGTCGCCTGCAACGCCCATATAGTCACCCTTGCCTATTTTAAAATTGGTCACAAAACTTCCATAATGCTTTTTGTTGTCAGAGCGCAAACCTTTCCCGTTCCAGGGATAAACTTTCCGCTCAGCTACCCGGTTATTCACTGTATTGCCAACCAGCCCAAGTGCGGCATATTCCCATTCGGCTTCGGTGGGGAGCCTGTAGTGGGGCAACAAAATACCATCGCCATAACGGACTTTCCTAACGCCAGTTCCATTTGGATTCAGATCTTTTTTGCCCTCTTTTACAAGTCCTTTATACTGCCCTGAAAGGTAGGCTTCCGTATTGAAACTATTATCGTCTTTCTGGTCGGGATCGTAATCAAGGTATCCGGCGTTAATCAGCAGCTGTTCATTTACTCTATCTGTACGCCACGAAGCATAAGCATTAGCCTGAAGCCAACTAACGCCTACCACCGGATAATTGTGATAAGCCGGATGACGGAAATAGTTTTCCACTAATGGCTCGTTATAGGTCATTTTACTCAGCCAGACGGTGGTGTCGGGAAGCGCTTTCCTAACAACCATTGGGTAATCCTGGCCATAAACTCTTTTTAACCAGTAGATGTATTCCAGATAAGCCACATTGCTAACTTCTGTTTCATCCATATAAAAACTGTTTACCGTAACATTGTGCGGACGGTTATCCCATTCGTAAAACGGAGTTTCTTCCGTGGAACCCATAGTAAAGGTGCCGCCTTCAATAAATACCAGCCCTGGTCCGGTTTTTTGCTCCTTTGAAGGAGTTACTTCAAAGCCACCATTTTTGGGATTGTTGTAAGCCCAGCCTGTGGTACGAGAAATATTTTTTCCTCCCTTGCTACATGATGTTGTAAACAAAAGCATTGCGCCAAGCGAGAAAATAACCAAATAAAGTTTATTGAATTTCAGCATTTCTATTGCCATTAATTTTTCCTTGATGTATAACTATCTCTAACGGTTTTTATTGTCTTCGGACGTTAATTTCTTTAACGTGAAAGATGCAAATGTAAATAATTAAGTCTGAATATTTAATTTTAAGGGAAAAATCTTGATGAAACATTCTTGTATAAGCCCTATTCTTCCCATCTTCATACTTCTCCACTTCAAGTGCCTCCGCTTGAAGAGCCTCCGATACGTCCATCTCCGCCTGAAACATACCAGCTGAATTTTCCCGGTATGTCTATACCCGTACAAAATAAAAACTTTTTTTGTCCGTTTTTTAACAAAGCGTTTATACCTAATTCAATATATTTGCCATCGAAAGAATTTCTATGCAAATAAAAAGACTCATATTTTTCCTCCTGCTTGTAACTTTCCCATTTTTGAGTTATGCCGTTGATTACTCTTTTGGTGATACGCTTCAGTGGCAGGGATTGCAGCATTTGAAAACCGATAATGGAACTGTATTTTTGCGTCTTTCTTTCCGTGGTGCCTATTTCTCTGCTCCTGATGCTTTGCCGGTTTTCAGCAAAACTGTACCAATTCATTCTGCGCAAGTAGAACTGAAAGCAGTGCTTTCTGTCAAAAATATTACCCCTGTGGAGGCAGCAACAGCCCAATGGCTTTCAGAAAAAGGCTTTGCTGACACTACTTTCCGGCTAAGTGTTACTCTTTCTGTTGGCCACAGTCAGCCATACGCCGTGGTGCATTTGGTGCCGGTTCGATGGAACCAGCAAAAAAAGCAGTTTGAAAAACTCTTTTCGTTCAAAGTGAGCATTGATGCGAAAGATATGCCGGCATCATCTTTTCCAACTAAACAACAGCTAGTCTCCCGATCAGTGCTGTCCGATGGGCAGTGGTTTAAAATTCGTATTGACAAAAGCGGCATTTACAAACTTACTTACGACGACCTGAAAAATATGGGATTTCCTGTTGATGGCAATCCGGCTAACATCGCTCTTTACGGAAATGGCGGAGGAATTTTGCCTGAAAAAAATAATGTACCCCGTCCGTCTGGCCTTACGGAAAACCCCATTGAGGTGGTGGCTGGTGGTGACGGAAGTTTCGACAAGGGTGACTATATTTTGTTTTATGGCGTGGGGCCGGTGGTATGGAAATACGATGCTTCCACCGGATATTTTAATCACCAAAATAATTATTACGATAACTACGCCTATTATTTCCTGACGTTGGGTACACAACCCGGACTTCGTATTCAGCAGGAATCCGTTTCGGGGATACCCGATAAGGAAGTGAATAGTTTTACAGATTATGCTTATCATGAGTTGGACGAGCGGAACCTTGGCGGCACAGGAAGAACATGGTATGGCGAAGTGTATGATTTCGTCACCAGCCACACGTTTGATTTTAATTTTTCCCATGTAATAAAAACCAAAAAAGCTTATCTGAAAGCCGTATTTGCCTCTAAAGCTTTTTCCTCTAACCGGTTTTTGATATCTACCAATGGCCGGTTACAAAAAACACTTTATATGCCCATTACCGGCAACAGTGGCTACGATGTAGGAAAAGGCGGCAGTACTCAGTTTGAATTTGACCCCACTGCTGATAAAATTTCCGTCAAGACTGTTTTCCAGCGTAGTTCCTCGTCCTCGGTGGGCTATCTCGATTACATTGATATAAACGTGCAACGACAACTAATTTTTGATGGGGAGCAAATGGAGTTCCGAAATATTTTTTCCTCCGGAAATGTTGCCCGCTATCTTCTACGGACATCCGATAAGGTGGTGGTATGGGATGTCTCACAGCCGCTTGCTCCAAAAAAAATAATTGCACAGCAGGTTTCCGGTGGGGTGACTTTCAATACAAATATTACACCCTTCAAAGCTTTTGTCGCCTTCGGTGGAAGTGATGACTATTCGCCTGAGTTTGTGGGAAAAGTGGGAAACCAGAACCTGCATGCCGTTAAGAATATTGATTACCTGATTGTTGCTTATCCTGCCTTTTTGAGCGAAGCCCAACGTTTGGCCAACTTCCATCGGCAGAAAGATGGTATGGTGGTTTACGTAACTACTCCGCAAAAGATTTATAACGAATTTTCCTCCGGAACACATGATATTACAGCCATTCGTGATTTTGTAAAACATATTTATGACCAGAGCGATGCCGGAAAAGAGTTGAAATATCTGCTGCTTTTCGGTGATGCTTCTTACGATTACAAAAATCGCTTGCCAGACAATACCAATTTTGTCCCCTGCTGGGAGTCTGTCTATTCGCTCAATACCATCAGCTCCATAGCCTCCGACGACTATTACGGCTATTTGGACAACGGCGAAGGTACCAGCAGTAGCGACCGTGTGGATATCGGTATAGGCCGTTTCCCTGTGGATACACCGGAAGAGGCTAAGGTCGCCGTGGATAAAAGTATTAGTTATGATTCAAATACACCTCAAACCATGGGCCCGTGGCGTAACCGGTTGACTTTTGTTGCTGACGACGGCGACTATAACCGTCATTTAAATGATGCTGAAACACTCACAAAATATCTCAATAGCCGTTATCCTGTTTACGGACTCAATAAATTGTATCTCGATGCATTTCCTCAGATTTCAACTCCCAGTGGCCAACGTGCTCCCGAATTGAATGAAGCCATCAACTCCTCCATCGATGAAGGAACCCTGATTTTTAACTATTCCGGTCATGGCGGTGAAGTTGGCCTTGGCCACGAGCGTTTTCTGACTATCGCGGATATAAATTCCTGGACAAACAAAGATAAACTTGCCGTTTTTATTACGGCTACCTGCGAATTCACCCGTTACGACAACCCGGGGCTTGTTTCGGCAGGAGAGCTTGTCTTTTTGAACCCAAACGGCGGTGCTATTTCCTTGTTTACTACAACACGAGCCACCTATGCCAGCGCTAACCTGGCACTTAATATGGCCATCTTCAAAAACAATATGTTTGAGAAAGTTAATGGCGCTTATCCCCGTTTTGGCGATGTAATTATGCACGCGAAAGTGCTGGGAGGCGATAATGACAAAAAGTTTGTTCTGATTGGCGACCCTGCCCTGGAAATGGCTTATCCGGAGGATGAGGCAAAAACGACATACATCAATACAAAAGCTGTGATAGTTGGAGAACCTGATACCTTGAGAGCCTTGTCGAAAGTGCAGATTCAGGGCGTGATTACAGATGACAACGGCCAAAAAATAAAGGACTACAACGGAACCATCTTTCCCACGGTTTTTGACAAAGAATCGGCTATTACAACGCTCCGTACCGATCCCGACAGCCGTGTAACAACTTTTTACATGTGGAACAGCATTTTGTTTAAAGGTAAAGCAGTCATAAATAACGGTGCTTTCGACTTCTCTTTCGTAGTGCCCAAGGACATTGCATATAAATTTGGGAAGGGACGTATCAGCTATTATTTTGATAATGGAAAAAGCGATGGACACGGCTACACCGAAAATGTTGTTGTGGGCGGATTTGACGATCAGGCTGTGCCAGATACTGCTGGCCCGGTTATTCGTCTTTACATGAACGATTCCTCTTTTTCTCCAGGCGATGTCACCCATGCCGATCCCGTGCTTTATGCCCGTTTGAGCGATCGAAGTGGTATCAACACCACAGGCAATGGTATTGGGCATGATATTGTAGCTACGCTGGATAACAACTTGTCCCAAAGTTATAACCTAAATGCTTATTATGTAGCTGACGAAGGCGACTTTACAAAAGGGACAGTAAGTTTTCAGCTTACCAGCTTGTCCAACGGAGAACATGTTATTAGTCTGAAAGCATGGGACTTGTATAATAATTCGTCAATAGCCAAACTGTCGTTTGTGGTGGAGCCTTCTTCAAAACTGGTGATAGAACATTTGGTTAATCTGCCTAACCCGGTGACTGATGGAACGGACTTTGTTTTTGACCATAACCAGGCAGGGAAGGTGCTAAAGGTAAGAATTGATATTTATAAACTGGATGGCCGGCGGGTGAGGAGTCTGCATCAGGAGCTGACACCCGGTGGCTTTACTTCAGGAAGAATTCACTGGAATTGTACTACGGACAGCGGGAAAAAAATCAGCCGCGGAATCTATGTCTATCAGTTGCAGGTTACTGCTCCCGATGGTCAGATAAAATACCTGCGTAATAAGTTGGTTTTTATTCGCTGAAATTTTTTTTACCGGCTGCTCTTAAAAAAACAGTTGAAAATGAAACGGGTGAAATAATAAAACAATTTTTATTTCGTTAGATTTGCACACCATTTTAATAATAAGGTTTTTATGAAAACAAGATTTCTTTTTCTCTCTGCATTGGTTTTATTCTTTTTCAGCAGCAAGGCACAGAATTATGGTAATTTGGGAGGTCAGGCCAGTGGCGACAGAGTAATTTCTACCGCTGTCCCTTTTTTGATGATCGGTCCTGATGGACGTGCCGGTGGGCTGGGTGATGGTGGTGTAGCCACCTCTCCCGATATTAACTCCATGTACTGGAACTCTGCTAAATATGCTTTTATTGAGAAACCTAACGGCTTTTCCATTTCCTACACACCCTGGCTCAGAAATCTTGTCAATGATATTAACCTGGCTTATGTTTCTTTCTATCACCGTCTGGACGACCGACAAACAATTGCGGCCACACTCCGCTATTTTTCTCTCGGCGAAATTCAGTTTACCGATGAGTTTGGAAATTCTTTGGGTACCTACAAACCTAATGAGTTTGCTGTGGATATGGCTTATGCAAGGAAATTGTCCGATTACCTCGCTCTCTCCGTTGATGGACGTTTTATCTATTCCAATCTAACCGCAGGCTTCTCACCGCAGGGTACCGAAAGTTATGCCGGAATGTCGGTGGCCGTGGACATTGGCCTTTACTGGCAGAAGGATGTAAACTGGTTTAGTAACAACAGTGCGCAGTTTGCCTGGGGTGTTTTTATTTCCAATATCGGAAGCAAGATATCGTACAGCAAAACCAATATCCAAAAAGATTTTATTCCGACCAACCTGCGTTTTGGTTCACGGCTAACCCTCGATTTGGATCGTTACAATAAGGTCTCATTTAACATCGATATTAATAAATTATTGGTGCCGACGCCGCCGATTTATGCTACTGACACGTTGGGGAATCCCATTATAAATCCTGATGGCTCCTATGTCATTGCCAAAGGAAGAGACCCCAACAATGTTGGTGTTGTGAAAGGGATGGTGCAGTCGTGGTATGATGCTCCTGGCGGATTTCGTGAAGAGATGCAGGAGTTCAATATAGCTATAGGTGCCGAGTATTGGTACAACAACCTGTTTGCTCTCCGGGCCGGATATTTTTACGAAAACCGGCACAAAGGTGACCGCCAGTATGTTACCCTTGGCGTGGGATTACGTTACAACGTCTTTGGTCTTGATTTCTCCTATCTTATTCCGACAGTTTCACAACAAAACCCGCTGGAAAAAACACTTCGCTTCTCGTTGCTGTTCAACTTTGGTAATAACAACCAGGGTGGGTTATAACTTCTCTTAGTCATGTCTTTTCGCATAGGAATTGGTTATGATATTCATGCGCTGAAAGAAGGCGGAAAGTTGATAATAGGTGGTGTGCATATCCCTTTTACCAAAGGCCTTGTCGGTCATTCTGATGCCGATGTGCTCATACATGCGCTGTGCGATGCGCTTCTCGGTGCTGCTGCTCTCGGTGATTTGGGCAGTCATTTTCCGGATACGGATGAAAAATATAAGGATGCCAATAGTCTGCTTTTGCTGAAAGAAGTGTACAAGATGATACATACCTCCGGCTACCAAATAGGAAATATTGATACGATTATTATTGCCCAAAAGCCCCAAATGGCACCTTTTATTCCTGATATGCTGAAGGTTTTGTCCGGAGTGTTGAAAATTTCTACTGATCGGATTTCAATAAAGGCTACTACCACCGAAGGTTTGGGGTTTGTCGGAAGGGAAGAAGGAATTGCAGCTCAGGCATCGGTGCTTCTGGAAACATCCGATACAAAGTAAATTCTGTTTTTAAAGCACCATTTTTCTCATTAGCTTTGCATTTTGTTTCCTGAATAGGTTTTCTAATATGGAAAGTGCTGAAACAAAAATCAATTTGAAAATAATTTTGAATAAAAAATGTTTGGATGAAAGCATTTAAAGCCTACGATATCAGAGGCGAATACGGAAAAGATTTGAATAAGGAAATGGTTTACCGCATAGGTTATTTTTTGCCACAAATCCTTCCCATGAAGGAGATTTTTGTGGGCCGCGATATCCGTTTGTCGTCCGACGAAATGTTTGATGCACTTGCCGATGGCCTTACAGATGCCGGTGTTAATGTGACCGATGCCGGCCTGACGACTACCCCAATGGTCTATTGGGGAACCGGAAAATATGATTTTGATGCCTCGGTGATGATTACCGCTTCACACAACCCGAAAAGCCATAACGGACTGAAAATTTCTGCAAAAAATGTCCTGCCGGTTGGTTATGATAATGGCCTTCAAAAGCTGGAATCATTGGTCGATTCGGACGAGAAGATCATAAAAAAAGCCAAAGGAACTATCCTGCGGATGGACATGAAGCCAGCTTATCTCGCTTTTCTTAACCAATACAAAAAGGATTATTCCGGCCTTAATCTTGTTATCGACTACTCCAACGGGATGGCTTCCCTTTTTGCAAAGGATTTGTATGGCAAAAAATATTTCCCGCTAAACGAAAAAGCAGATGGTACTTTTCCCGGCCACGAACCAAATCCGTTGGATCCTGAAAACCAGGAACAAATCAAACGGGCTGTAATAATGCATAAAGCTGATCTCGGCATTATCTTCGACGGCGATGCCGACCGTGTCATGTTTATCGATGAAAAAGGAGCCTTCATCTCTCCCGATTTGATTATTGCTCTCTTCGCCCATTTCTTTTTGAAAGACGCCAATAAAAAAGAGCATGTAGTACATGATATACGGACATCGAAAGCAGTGGGAGAGTACCTTGCAAAATTTAATACTGACGTTACTATCTGGCGTGTGGGGCGGGCTTATGGTGCTACCAAATTACGCGAAGTGAATGGTGTTTATGGTGGTGAGCTGGCCGGCCACTATTATTTTCGTGATTTTTATTTCTCCGATAGCGGGCTGCTGGCTTCTTTAATTATGCTGGACATTATCGATGAATTTAAGAAACAGGGAAAATCTGTTTCTGCTTTAATTCACGAAATATCTTCGTATGCTAATACGGGCGAAGTAAACTTCCGGATTAGCCGCAAACAGGAAGCTATGGACACTGTGGTTGCTTACTTCAAAAGGCAACAGACCCCCACGGCATACTATGATTTTGACGGTTACCGGCTGGAGTTCCCGGAATGGTGGTTCAACATCCGTCCTTCAAACACCGAGCCTTATCTGCGTTTTCTCGCGGAAGCCAAGTCGCCGCAACTACTCAACGAAAAGACTAAACAGGTGTATGCACTGCTGAAACCTTTTACAGACTAATGTTTTGAAACGCCTGCTCACCATATTGTTGCTGTTTATGTTTCTTGGTGCTCAGGCACAGGATTCATTTGCCTATCACGACACGCTGAATAAGAAGCGGTTAGGACTGGTGTTGGGATCAGCTGGAAGCCTTTATGTGGTTTCCGTCACCGGGCTTTATTTTGCATGGTACAAAGGGTACAAACATACCCGTTTCCACTGGGATGATGACTGGGGCGAATGGATGAAGAAAGACAAAATGGGCCACCTAACCACTGCTTATCAAATGGGCAACTATGGTTACTGGAGCCTGCGCTGGGCTGGGTTAAGCGAGAAAAAAGCCATTTGGTATGGCGGTACATGGGGGCTTGTCTACATGACTACCATCGAGTTTTATGATGGCCTTTCGGCAGAATGGGGTGCCTCGCCAACCGACCTGCTTGCCAATACAGTGGGAGCGGCCATGTTCATCGGTCAGCAGTTTCTGTGGCACGAGCAACGGATACGTCCGAAATTCTCCTATCATCCAACAAAATACGCACAATATCGCCCCGGTTTACTGGGAGCTACCTCACTCGAAAGAATAATAAAAGATTATAACGGACAAACCAACTGGCTCTCTGTAAATATCTACTCTTTTCTTAAAGAAGACTCCAAATTTCCTCCCTGGCTTAATGTTGCTTTCGGCTATGGCGCCCGTGGCATGATAGGAGCCTATGGAAATCCTCCCTATTATAAAGGGAAACCTTTGCCGCACTTTAACAGAGTAGCACAGCTTTACCTGTCGGTAGATGTTGACTGGACGCGTATTAAAACCCATTCAAAAGTGTTGCGTTTTGTCTTTAAAGCATTGAGTTTTGTAAAAATTCCTGCACCTACTATTGAATATAACAAAGAAAATGGATTCCATCTTTATCCGATTTTCTTTTAAAGAAAAATATGGCCAAAGCTTATGTCGAGCTCAGGTTGTTAATAATCTCCCGGATTATTCCCTAATTTTGCCGGTTTGTTCTTAATGGATATATGAAGAAATAAAAAGCTGAAATGAAAAAGAAAAATTCCTATGGACTTTGGGTTTCCTGGATAATTCTGCTGGGAATTGACCTGGCTTTTCGCGGATGGGAATGGCTGGCTCACAATCTGGCCGGCTTGCGGTTCGAAGCCAACTATTTGATGGCGGCACTTGCCTTGCTGGGACTGCTTTATCTACTATCTTTCATTCGGCGAAAGGACCTTTTCTGGGTAGTCTATTTTCTGCTGATAGCCATGCCGGTGTTGCTACAGGGTAATTATTTCATCGTCTATAAGAGATTTATATCGCCTTCTGAATTTGCCATATTTACCGGATCACCCCGGATGGTGCTGGCAGTGGGGGCTGCTAATCTGAATTGGATTTTTATGCTGGCAGGCAGTTTCTTTCTTTTTCTGGCAGGTATTCTTTTAAAGAAATTCTATCCTCCAAGAAAATGGCTCCTGTTGCCGGCGGGCATCGTCTTTCTGGGATTTTCGATTTTTCTAACTTTACACTGGTATGGTGTCGATTTTTTCCAGAATAGCAATGTTGCCTTTTATGATAATCTTACACAGGAAATATTAACCGAAAAAGGGGATACCCAGAAAGCACATCGCCTTAAACTGTCGCCGATTAGAAAACATGGAAAGCTACCCAATCTGGTTTTTGTGATAGGGGAATCGCAGGTACTTTCTCACATGAGCCTTTACGGCTATCACCGACAGACAACACCGCTACTTGATTCGTTGTACAAAGCACACGATATTATTCCCTTTCAAAAGGCAGTTTCCATTGGCAACAAAACCAGGCTGAGTGTACCTTATATGTTGTGTGGGTTGCAGGGCCCCGATCCCAAAGGGGCCTTCTACGAATACCCTTCCATTTTTGATTATGCCAAAGCTGCCGGCTATCATACTCTGTTTTTGTCAGCCCAGGACCTCCATTGGGGAAAACTGAATACCCTTTTCGATGATAGTAGCGTGGATTTGCTGGAGGATGGAAATTATTTCAGTAGCCATGTGGATGTCCATAAGGGAGTAGATGACTTGGTTATGCTACATCATGTATTTCATTTTTTAAATAAATATGGTTCTCCGTTTTTGCTGGTGGTTCAAATGGATGGAAGTCACTATCCGTACAATATTCATTCCCCCGATAGTCTGAAGAAATTTCTGCCCGAAAAAAGTGCTAACGGTGTCAATGCTTATGATAACACTCTAGTAGTTACCGATATTTATTTGACGCGCCTTTATTCCTTTCTTGCAAAAAATTTCCCTCATACTTTCATGTTTTTTACACCTGATCACGGCCAGAACTTTGGGGGGCTTAGTGGCCATTTTAATGATAATTTCACAAAGGATATTTTCCATAATGCACTCATAGCTTTCCCCCCTTCCGGAGATAGCGTTTCTTACAATCTGCTAATGAAAAAGGAGAAATGGTTGGTATCCCAATCCGATATCTTCGCTACTATGCTGGCTCTTATGAAGGAAAAACCCCGGTTTGTTGTTGATGGGGTCTCTTTGATGGACACCGCTAAACGTCATCGGATTGTCACATGCAGCGAGTATATGCCCACTTTTTATAATAATCCATTGACAGTGGTCGTTGATTCTGCTATGCAGACCCAACTCATCGATTTTTCCCGGAGGTCAGTTACAGATTCGAGAACAGGAAAAGTGTATCCTTATAAGAAACTCCCTTATTCTGTTCGGAAAGTCATCAATTACAGACTACATCGGAAAAGTCCGGTTATGATTCCTCAATACCATGGAAATTGAAACGAACACAAGGTTTCTGATATCGAAGTTGTTTAAAGTTTAAAAAATAATTCAATGATAAGTATTTGTAAATAAGCAAATAAATTCCAACAATCTCCTCTTGGGAGGAGCGTAGACTCCGTTGGAGTTCCTCTGGAAGGTGGGCCAATAATAAAAGATGTTTATTTGCTGATTTACAGTATTTTATATTCAAAAACAATAAGTTAGCTTTAAACAACTTCATCAAGAAGTTCATACCGGGTTTTGATAAAGGCAAACTCCGGTTAAGAAAATATTCTCTGTATTCAAGTATTTACCTGGAATACCTTCCGGAACCTGCCCTTCCTGACTTCTGTTTGCGTGCTGCAAAAAACGCTTGTTTTCTTTGTTGTTTTTCCTTTTCCCATTCCTTTTTTTCTTTGTCTGTCATGGGTTCCTCCGTCTGTGGAAACGGGTTGTCAGCAACCAGCTTGATTTTCCGGTTGATTAATTTTTCGATGTCTTTTACGAAAGTGTTTTCTTCAGGTTCGCAAATAGAAATGGCAATGCCGGCTTCTCCTGCTCTTCCCGACCGGCCAATACGATGAACATAGGTTTCGGCAATATTGGGGATGTCGTAATTGATAACATATCCCAGCTTATCGATGTCGATACCCCTTGCTGCTATATCTGTAGCCACCAATACCCTGATTTTACGATCTTTAAATTGCGTTAAAGCTTTTTGCCGTTGGTTTTGCGATTTGTCCCCATGGATAGCTTCTGCTTTAATCTTTTGTTTCTTCAGGTTGCGAACTATTCTGTCAGCGCCGTGCTTAGTCCTTGAAAACAGTAATACCTGATTGATTTTTGCATCGCGAAGTATATGAATAAGCAAGTCGTTCTTGCTTTTTCTGTTGGTATAATAAAGGTATTGCTGTATGGTGTCGGCTGTTGAGGAAACCGGACTTACATCGACTTTGACAGGATTCTTTAATATTTTTCTTGAAAGAGCCACGATGTTATCGGGCATGGTTGCTGAGAAAAACAGCGACTGCCGTTTTGCCGGTAATTTGGCGATAATCTTTTTAATATCGTTGATGAAACCCATATCAAGCATCCGGTCGGCCTCATCCAACACGAAATATTCAACATTTTCCAAGCTGATAAAGCCTTGATTCATAAGGTCAAGCAGCCTTCCCGGTGTAGCTACCAGAATATCAATTCCTTTGCGGAGGAGGTCTGTTTGCGAGTTTTGGTTTACCCCGCCAAAAACAACGGCGTTTTTGAGTCCGGTATATTTTCCGTAATTGGTAAAGCTTTCCCCAATCTGAATCGCCAGTTCACGTGTGGGGGTGACGACAAGTGATTTAATTTTCTGCCGCTTATTATCTTTCCGTTTGTCCGTAAAAAGATGCTGCAGGATGGGTACGGCAAAAGCCGCGGTTTTTCCTGTCCCGGTTTGGGCGCTGCCCAATACATCATTTCGTTTAAGAATGAGTGGAATCGATTTTACCTGGATAGAGGTTGGGGTTGTGTAACGTTTTTCTTTAAGAGCGCGCAATATAGGCTCTATAATCTTCAAATCTTCAAATTGCATTAATTTCTATGTTTAATTCTCCTGATGAATTTATAAAGGAGTTTCTTTGTAAATGGTAATAAATATATGGCCGCAAAGATATGCCTTATAAACGGATATGAGGCAAAAATATAGTACGCTGATAATCAGGCTTGTAGTCGATTTCTTTTGGGCGCTTGTTTTAATTATATGTCCGAAAAAGGCGCGTTTATGAAGGGTGACCAGATTTATGCGACATGGCCCCAGGCAAAAATTCTTTTTTTAGAATTTATTACTTTTGAGGAACTGGTTTTTTAAAATTTATGTATAATAAGGTATGCTGATTATTATATCTCCCGCGAAAACTATGCGGGAAGTGAATGTGGAAAGTTCTTGGGAGACGACACTTCCGCAATACTTGGAAAAGACCCGGCTTTTGGCAGAAGAACTGAAAAAGGTATCTACTACCGAACTATCCCGGATTATGAAAATCAACCCTCAGTTGGCTCAGCTCAATTTTGGACGTTTCCGGCAATGGGGAATACCAAAACATAAAAAAATGGGAATGCCGGCACTTCTTTCTTATCAGGGAGAAGTCTTCAGAGGGCTGGATGCGGCATCTTTTGAGGAAGACGATCTTCACTTTGCACAGAGACATTTAAGAATACTTTCCGGTTTTTATGGCATTTTGCGGCCGCTCGATGTTGTGCTGCCTTACCGTTTGGAAATGG
>CAYYOW010000044.1:0-16778 GCA_964473395.1 uncultured Lentimicrobiaceae bacterium
TTGTGGTCTCCTCGGTGGAAGAAAACGAACTGCAGGAAATCAACAACAAACTCGGCGCGCTGGTTTCCGCCCTCGAAAAAGCTGAAAAATTATCCAACGGAATTTCTAAAAATGATGCAAGATGAAAAAAGTTTTAGTACTCGATAATTACGACTCTTTCACCTACAACCTGGTGCATTACATCCGCGAACATGGCGGTTGCACGGTGGATGTGTTCCGAAATGATAAAATAAGTCTTGAACAGGTGGCCGGCTACGAACGGATTATTCTTTCGCCAGGGCCGGGTCTCCCCGATGAAGCCGGCATACTGAAGGAGATTGTAAGGCAGTATGCTTCCACAAAAAAGATATTCGGAGTCTGCCTCGGTATGCAGGCCATCGGCGAAGTATTTGGCGGCAGTCTGCTGAACCTCCCACAGGTTTATCACGGTGTGGCTACCCCCATTTATATTGAGGATAAGGACGATCCTGTTTTCAAAGGTGTCCCGGACGAATTCATGGCAGGACGTTACCACAGCTGGGTCATCAGCGAAAAAGATTTTCCGGATGAACTTGCCATCACTTCGCGTGATGAACAAGGACGTGTCATGTCCATCCGCCATCGGGAATATCCTGTATTCGGTCTTCAGTTTCATCCGGAATCCATTCTAACTCCTCACGGAAAAGAAATGATTTTCAATTTTTTAAATCTGTAAAAAAAAAGTAATTCATCAAATGAAAAATATTCTCAACAGGTTATTCGACAACCGCCAACTTAGCGAGCAGGATGCATACGACGTACTTACCGGCATTGGCAAAGGCCATTACAACCCTTCACAAATTGCCGCTTTTCTCACCGTATATCTCATGCGGCAAATCTCGGTGGAAGAGCTGAAAGGTTTCCGTACGGCATTGCTTGATTTGTGCCGAAAAGTAGATTTATCAGACTTTGAAACCATTGATGTTTGCGGTACCGGTGGCGATGGAAAAGACACTTTTAACATCTCCACGCTGGCAGCTTTTGTCGTGGCCGGAGCAGGTTACAAGGTGGCCAAACACGGCAACTACGGGGTCTCTTCCTCCTGCGGTTCTTCCAACGTGATGGAATATCTCGGATATGTCTTCACAAATGATGAAGCGAAGCTAAAACAACAATTAGATGAATCAGGATTTTGCATGATGCATGCGCCACTGTTCCATCCGGCCATGAAGAATGTAGCGCCGATACGCCGCGAGCTGGGTGTAAAAACCTTTTTTAATATGCTGGGGCCGCTGGTGAACCCCTCTTTCCCAAAACAACAAATGGTGGGTGTTTTTAATTTGGAAGTAGCCCGTTTGTACAACTATCTTTTTCAAAAAGATGCCCATTTCCGGTTTAACATCATTCACAGTTTGGATGGTTATGATGAGGTATCGCTTACGGGCAAAGTAAAAAGTTATCAGCCTGATGGCGAAAAACTACTCAGTCCCCTCGATTGGGGTTTGCAGGCAGTAAAAGCCGAAGAAATTTCGGGCGGAAAAACCGTACCGGAAGCCGCTGCCATTTTTCTTACCATTCTGAAAAACAAGGGAACCACAGCGCAAACCGGTGTTGTACTTGCCAATGCGGCGGCAGCCATTCAGGTTTTTGAAAACAACAAAAGCCTGAAAGAATGTGTTGAAACGGCCAAAGTATCGCTGGAATCCGGCCAGGCTCTGGCTTCTTTGGCAAAGGCCGTTGAACTTTCAAAAAAATAGCCCCCATGGATATACTTGAAAAAATAATTGACCACAAGCGAGAGGAGACCAAAGAGCGAAAGCGTCTGTATCCTTTGGAGTTGCTGAAAAAAAGTATTCACTTTTCAGTGCCCTGCGTTTCGCTGAAACAGTATGTACTACGCCCGGACAAATCGGGTATCATTGCAGAATTTAAACGAAAGTCGCCCTCCAAAGGAGCCATTAATCCTTATGCAGCGGTGGAGAAAATCTCTATCGGCTACATGCAGGCCGGAGCATCGGCTTTGTCGGTATTAACGGATGAAAGTTTTTTTGGCGGCAGCAACAAAGACCTCGAAACCGCACGAAAGTTTAATTACTGTCCTGTCCTTCGAAAGGATTTCATTGTGGACGAATACCAGATTTACGAAGCCAAGGCCATTGGCGCCGATGCCATTTTGCTGATTGCCGCGGTACTTTCTAAAGAAGAAATTGGCCGTTTTACAGCTTTGGCACATCAGATGGGTATGGAAGTGCTCTTAGAGTTCTATGCAGAAAATGAACTGGATGCTTATGTGGAAGAGGCTGATTTGGTGGGAATCAACAACCGCAATCTAAAAAATTTTACTGTCGACTTCGCCCATGCCATCCGCATGGCAGAAAAACTTCCAGCTGCCAGCATCAAAGTGGCGGAAAGCGGCATTCAAACGCCGGAGGATGTTATCCGGTTGAAAAAAGCAGGTTTCGATGGCTTCCTCATCGGCGAGCTTTTCATGCGGGCCGTAACACCTGAAACTGCATGCCGCAACTTTATCCGCAGTCTGCGCAAACTTCAAACAAATCCAAAGGCATGAAAAAGATATATCTGAAAGTATGTGGCATGAGGGATGAGGCCAATATTGCAGCGCTGGCAGAATTGCAACCCGATTTTATAGGCTTCATTTTCCATGAAATTTCACCACGCTATTGCGAAAAGGTTCCGGAAGTTTTCATTTCCGAAAGCACCTGTAAAACAGGCGTTTTTGTCAACAAATCAGAGGAATACATTGCAAGGAAAAAGAAAGATTTTCACTTGGATTATGTTCAGCTGCACGGCGCGGAAAGTCCGGAATTCTGTGGAAAAATTCAGCATTCTGTGGCTCCGGTCATCAAAGCATTTAACCTACACGATGGTTTTGACTTCGACAGGCTGAAACCTTACGAAGAGGTATGTGCTTTTTTCCTTTTTGATGCATCAGGGTCTTTGGCTGGCGGGAACGGAATTACTTTTAACTGGCAAATCCTGGAGCAATATCGCGGGACAACGCCATTTTTGCTCAGCGGGGGCATCGATGAAAGCATGGCAGAGGCTATCCGGAACATAAGCCATCCCGCCTTTTACGGGGTGGACATCAACAGCCGGTTTGAAATCCTTCCGGGGATAAAAGATATAAACAAAATAAAACAATTTAAAAATGAATTACAGTCCTGACAAACAAGGTTTTTACGGCGATTTCGGAGGAGCTTTTATTCCCGAAATGCTCTATCCCAACGTGGAGCAACTGCGAAGGAATTATGTCGGTATTATCGGGTCCGAAAGCTTTCAAACAGCATTTAAAGAGTTACTACAGGATTACGCCGGCAGGCCTACTCCTCTGTATTTAGCCCGGCGGCTGTCGGAAAAATACGGAACAAATGTTTTCCTGAAACGCGAAGACCTGGCACATACCGGCGCCCACAAAATCAACAATACTATCGGTCAGATACTCGTGGCGCAACATCTTGGGAAGAGGCGTATCATTGCCGAGACGGGAGCCGGCCAACATGGCGTTGCCACCGCTACCGTTGCCGCCCTGATGGGTTTAGAATGTGTGGTGTACATGGGCGAAGTGGACATGGCGCGACAGGCTCCCAACGTGGCGCGTATGCGTATGCTGGGAGCGGAAGTACGGCCGGCCAAATCGGGCAGCCGTACCCTGAAAGATGCCACCAACGAAGCCATCCGCGACTGGATCAATCATCCAAAAGACACTTATTATCTTATCGGCTCGGTGGTAGGACCGCATCCCTATCCTGATATGGTAACCCGTTTTCAGTCGGTGATAAGCCGGGAGATGAAAAACCAATTACTGGAAAAAACCGGCCGCGATTATCCAGATAAGATCATTGCCTGCGTGGGCGGAGGCAGCAACGCTGCCGGAGCCTTTTACCATTATCTCGACAGGGAAAACGTAGAGCTGATAGCCGTGGAAGCCGAAGGCCTGGGTATCGACACCGGACAAACAGCCGCCACCACGCAAATCGGCAGCGAAGGTATTATTCATGGAAGCAAAACGCTGCTCATGCAAAATGAGGAGGGACAGATTACCGAACCTTATTCGATTTCTGCCGGATTGGATTATCCCGGCATCGGCCCGCTGCACGCTTATTTGTTCAAAAGCCGGCGGGGGACTTTCCTCGGCGCCACAGACAAGGAAGCGCTACAAGCCGCTTTTGAACTGACACGCCTCGAGGGCATCATTCCGGCATTGGAATCGGCTCATGCCCTCGCTGCTCTCAAAAAAATAAAATTATATCCCAATGAAAATGTGGTTGTTAACCTCTCAGGTCGCGGCGACAAAGACATGGAAACATATTTGAAATTTTTGAATGAAATTTAACAACTTCTTCGGGCGTGAACGCCCGAAGCGGTAACATAAAACAGAAAAAGAGTCCTGTAAGGACACCAGAAAAGAACCGTGGGCTTTAGTCCACGGCATAACGAAAAACACAAAAAGATGAACAAAATAGATCAACTTTTTCAACAGAAAAAAGATATCCTGAATATCTATCTCACTGCCGGTTTTCCGCATTTGAACGACACGGTGGAAATCGTCCTGGAACTGGAAAAAGCCGGTGTGGATATGGTGGAGATCGGCATGCCTTTTTCTGACCCGCTGGCTGACGGACCGGTAATCCAGCACAGCAGTACCATTGCCATAGAAAACGGCATCACCCTGCAAAAAATTTTTGATCAAATCCGAGAAATCAGGAAGCATTCGCAAATTCCCATTATTTTAATGGGTTATCTGAATCAGCTGATGGCTTACGGAGAGGAGGCTTTTTTGGCGGAAGCTGCCCAATGTGGGGCGGACGGACTCATTATTCCCGATTTGCCCGTAGAAATTTATCGAAAACAGTACAAACAAATGGTGGAAGACCTTAACCTCAACATGATCTTTCTCATCAGTCCGCAAACCGAAACAGGGCGTATTAAACTGCTGGATGCCGAAAGCCGGGGGTTCTTGTATGTGGTTTCCTCTTCCTCCATCACCGGGCAAAAAGCCAACCTGCAACAAGCACAGAAATCATATTTCGACCGCATCAACCAAATGAATCTGAGAAACCCGACCCTCATCGGTTTTGGCATCAGCAACAGAGAAAGTTACGAAGCTGCCTGCCGTAATGCTTCCGGAGCTATCATCGGCAGCGCTTTTATCAGGGCACTGGAAAAAAAGGGCCGTTTAAAACAACACATTCACGATTTTGTTAAAAGCATACGCTCATGATCATACAGTTAGAAAAAAATATCACCCAGGGAGAAAGAGAAATCTTACTGAACAAACTGGAGATGCTGAAAATCGGAGCACGACCGGTTAAAACCAACTTCAGAGAATACATTGTGGGCATCCTTTCCGGAGAATTTGATCTGCGTGAAATCGGCAACATGAAAGGTATTGCCGACATTCATCGCGTTTCGGACAGCTATAAAATGGTTTCACGGAAATGGAAACTCTGCAACACGGTCATCGACCTCGGTGATGATATCACTATCGGCAACGGCGATTTGGCCATTATGACCGGACCGTGCGCCATCGAAAGTGAGGAACAAATAGAGAGTGTTGTCAGCCATTTGGTAAAGAACAACATCCGCATCATGCGCGGCGGCGTATATAAACCACGCAGCTCGCCCTATTCATTTCGTGGTCTTGGCATCGAAGGATTAAAGCTGTTTTACAAACACTGTTCTGAAAACGGCATTAAAGTAATTACCGAAGTGATGCAGGTGTCGCAGGTAGAACCCATGCTGGATTATGTGGATATTTTCCAGGTAGGAGCCCGTAATTCACAGAATTTTAATTTGCTTGATGTGCTGGGAAAAGTGGACAAACCGGTAATGATAAAGCGGGGTATTTCGGGAACTATTGACGAATTGTTGTATTCGGCAGAATATGTTTTTTCCAGTGGTAACGAAAAGATTATGCTGTGCGAAAGAGGTATTCGCACCTTCGAACGGGCCACACGCAACACGTTGGATCTGAGCGCTATTCCTATTTTAAAAGACAAAACTCATTTGCCCGTAATCGTTGACCCATCGCATGGCGTGGGTATCCGGAAATATGTACCTACAATGGCATTGGCCGGCGTTATGAGCGGAGCCGACGGGGTGATAATGGAGATCCACGAAACCCCGGAGACGGCTTTTTCGGACGGGCAGCAAAGTTTGTACTATCCGCAGGCTGAAAAACTATACCGGCAGTTGCGGGAAACAAAAAAACTGCGGGATAGTTTCTAAAAAAGCACAACTCTTTCCTTCCGGAAAACATCCGGAAGGAAAGAGTTGTTTTTTCCTCCAGATTCTACCTAGAATAGAATATAAAAGTTATTTAATCAAAAGCTGTATAAGCCGTTTCCCCGTGCATAGCCTCATCCATACCAATAGCTTCCTGTTTTGGAGTGGCACGCAATCCAAACAGCTTATCTACAACAATAAAGAGAACATAGGTACCGATGCCCGAATAAATTATGGTGGATGAAACCGCAACCAACTGAACTACAAACTGATGAGGATCACCGTAAAAAAGGCCTCTGTATCCGCTTTGAATAAACGGGGTGGCCAATAAGCCAGTCAACAGAGCGCCGATAATACCACCAATACCATGTACCCCAAAAGCGTCTAAGGTATCATCGTATCCCATTTTAGGTTTTACATAAGCGACCATGACGAAACAAACCAGCGAGACAACAACACCAATAATCAACGCGCCAGGCAGACCGACAAACCCTGCCGCCGGCGTAATGGCAACCAAGCCGGCCACCGCTCCTGTTGCAACGCCCACAAGTGTTGGTTTCTTTCCGATAATCCAGTCTAACACAGCCCAAGTCAAAGCAGCCGCGGCTGATGCAATTTGCGTAACAAGAAAAGCACTTGCTGCCAGTCCATCTGCCGCCAGTCCACTTCCGGCATTAAATCCAAACCACCCAAACCACAACAGTGCCGCTCCTATGGCCACAAAAGGAATGTTATGCGGTGGAAAAGCGTGTCCCTTGTAATCGTGACGTTTCCCCAGCATGATGGCCATGACCAGCGCAGCAATACCAGCATTGATATGCACCACAGTGCCTCCTGCAAAATCCAATGCGCCTAACTTAGCTAACCAGCCATCTGCCGACCATACCCAATGTGCAACAGGATTATAAATAAATAAGGCCCAAAGCAACGAAAAAATTAAAAACCCTTTGAACTTAATACGTTCGGCAAAAGCACCTATCATTAAAGCAGGTGTGATGACGGCGAACATCATTTGAAATAAAATAAAAACGATGTGAGGAATTGTTCCAACCATTACCGGAACGCCATTAATAAATTTCCCTGAAGGCTGGGAATGGGAAATAAAATAAGGACTTAAATCGCTGATATGAATACCATTCAGAAAGAACCAATGAGACCCGCCAATGTAAGGAGCCAACACTCCGGACGAACTGCCAAAAGCCAAACTATAACCACAAACCACCCACTCGATGCTAATGACAGCCATGATCATGAAGCACTGCATCAACACGTTTAAAATATTTTTACGCCGAACCAAACCGCCATAAAAAAGAGCCAGTCCGGGGATAGTCATTAACATAACCAATGCTGTGGCAACCAACATCCAGGCGGTATCGCCCGCATTAATTGTAGGAGCAGAAACCGGTGGTATTGTTTGCGAAGCTTTCACTATAACAGGAAGACTAATAAAAGTAACGAGAGTAATTATGTAAATACTGATTTTTTTCATCTGTTTAAGATTTTAATTCACAGGTGATATCCTGCTTCCAAAGCCCTGTAAGGCTGACAGATAGGATTTCACCTGTTTTATTACTGTCTGACAATTAACTAATTCTGCTGAAGGCTGTTCTTTTCGCCATTATTTTTATTATATAAAGCCTCAGGTCCGCTTTCACCGGTGCGAATCCGATAGGAAGCCTCAATATCAGAGACAAAAATTTTCCCATCGCCCATTTCACCGGTACGGCCGGATTCCATAATCGCATTTACGGTTCTATCCAAATACCGATCGCGCAAAACTATTGAGAGCATATACCTCTGAATAAAATGGGACTCGAATACCTGCCCCCTCACCACTTGTTCCTCAGTAGATTTCCCAAGACCGGTAATTTCCCAATAGGAAAACCATTCGATGCCGACCTCATACAGCGCTTTTTTAACGTCCTCGAATTTTGATTTCCGGACAATCGCTTCAATTCTTTTCATGGCAATTAATTTTTGGTTTAACAAAAAAAAAGGCTTATGATTATTAGTCATAAGCCTTTCACAATTTATAATAAACTGATCACATTATAGGCTTAATCCTCCCCGTTGTTTTATAGTTTAAAGCTATTCCCAGCCTGACAGATAACATCCCCGCCGGAACGCACACCGAAAGGCCAAATAAAAAGAGAGTCCTTTGGATATCTTTATTTAAACAACGAAGCAATATTTTACTCTTTTAGGTTATGTATTTATTTTCACTTCAAAAATAGACACTTTTATGATATAAAAACTACTTTTAACAACTAAATTGATAATATTTTTTTAACGAAAAGTATTTTATATATATATTATGAATTGATTTTCAATATTTTATACTGTTAATAACAAAAGAAAATTTCATTTACACGGATTCTCTCATATTAAATCAAGACGTTGTAAAAAACGTTTGCGGAGAAAATAACTATTTTTCATATTTTTGAAAAATCAATAAAAAAAACAGCTTTTTTTTGATTTTTTAGCACAAATAAAATCTAAAATGCACAAAACAATTATCAATCTAGTGTGTATAATATCTTTTTCTTGCTAATTTCTGTTTTTTTCTTTTTTATAATAATTTCAAATAAAGCAATAAATATTAATTAATTAGTGTAAAACTACTCAAATCTTATTATACCAACTATTTTTTGCTAATTATTTAGTTATCGGCTTAATCCTCCACGACCATTTTCACAAAGTGGACACTCGGCTGAATTCATCGAAACCTATTAAGGTTATAATCACATAACAGCTCACCGGCACAAGGCAGGTGCCTGAGCCGGTTACCAAGAAAGAATAAGGTGTAGAAATTATGCGTCGAATTTTTGCCGGTGTTTGTCCATCTCGAACGAGAGCTGCCGGGCTTCGGAAATCAGTACAGGCGGATAGCCGTTTACTTCAAGAATTTTAATGGCATTGCGGGTTTTCATTTTCCCGGCCTTGATTTTAAAGTCAAACGAAACATTGTTATTGTCAACATGTTCACTGAAATGATACAGGTCGTATTCCTCTTTTAATAATTCTGTCAGCTCAATATCGTGGGTACTGATAAAGACCAGGTTATCGCCATTGTTGAGCCACGACAACACGGCTTTTCCTCCTGAGACACGCTCGATGGTATTCGTTCCTTTGTAAATTTCATCCAACAGAAAAAGGTTTGGCCCGGTTTTATGGCTCACTTCGATCATCTCTTTTATGGTTTGCACCTCTTCGAGGTAAAAACTCTTGTCGTTCATCAAATCATCATTCATCAAAATGGCTGACCACAGATATAGATTCGGCAACGCAAAAGACCGTGCAAAACAGATATTCAGTGTTAATCCCATAAGCGCGTTGATACCCACAGCACGAATAAAAGTGGTTTTCCCCGACATATTGGAACCGGTAATCAGGATGGATTTCCCCCTCACAACCAGCGAGTTGGAAATACAGTTGCCAACAATAGGAAAGTAGATTTCCTCAAAATGCATGGCTTTGATATCTGAAATAATCTCGGGATGACAATAATATGGCAGCCCCATACGCAACGAAGTGAGCGCAACAGCCTCATCCACCAGCCCCACAAATTCAAAAGCCTCCTGCAGTTCTTTCTCATGACTTTCAACCCGCCGGAGCAGCCGAAACAGAAAAATGGGTTCCAGCAGGAAAAATATCTTAATGATTTCAGAAAGGCCCCACAAAAACCCAAAAGGGTCGCCTCTTAAAAGCTCATCCAATCTGAAAAAATTCATCTTTCGGGAGATATTGTGCAAAAAACGGGAGGCATCTTCTGAAATTTCATCACTTTTTTTCAGAAAATCAAAAATGAGCAATTTTCGTACAGTTCTGTTGAGGTTCAACAATTGTGGCATCGAATCGAGGTAAGTTAAGATATTTTTCTTATTCAAATAATGCAGCACGGTGTTGGCAATAGTAACGACCAAAGAGAGTAAAAAAAATTCGGGGCGGAAAAACATGAGCACAATGGCTAGCGTATTGGTCAGAGACAAAACATAAGCCGACGGTAGCCACTTAGGCGGTTTTACAGCTGTTGCCTGGAAAAGGTCACACAAATAATAGGCATCACGACCGGCAAGATTCTGCAAATGATATTGAATTTCAGTGCGGAGTGGTTCATTTTTTTCAAAACGGCCAATCCATTTTTCCAAAATATCCAATGGTCTCCGGTCGTTGGGAATTCGGCGCATTCGGTCGTACAGACATTGTTGTCCCACAAATGAAGATGTGCGGTCCACATAGGCAAACAGGTCATTAAAATTCAAATCGTTACAAACTTTATCCGGCAAATTCTGAAAGCTCTCTTTACTGTTTCTATCGGCAAAGCGCCGGATAGCGTCAAAATCAAAATCTATGGTCTTAGGTTTGCCAAACGCCTCTCTGATTTGTTGTTTTAGCTTTTTTTCTTTTCTATGAAGCCAACCCATAATCATTTACTCTCCATGATTCTGTCCGAATATTTTCAACTGTTGCTTTACGGTGGTAATCAGTTCGTTCTTATCAATGGGTTTGGCGAGATAACTGTCAAATCCTTCTTTCAGCAACCTATCTTTGTCGCCCGTCATGGCATAAGCGGTCTGGGCAATAAACGGAATTTTCCGGTATTCGGGATATTTTTCGCGAATAACTTTTAACAGTTTTATGCCATCCCAGTCACCGGGCAGGTTGATATCGAAAAGCATAACCTGATAAAAATGGCCTTTGGCAGCCTCTTTAGCAATAGTGGTCAGGCAATCGTCACCATCCACCGTAAGCTTTACTTTTCCCAGGCTGCTAAGCATTTTTTCCAAAATAATCCGGTTCATCCGATCGTCTTCCACAACAAAAATATCCAATTCACCTAGTTCATCAGCGGTACTGACTTCTATTTCCGGTACAGCTTCGGCATCGGTGGTTATTTCCTCCACAACAGCATCCTCACTACAGGGAAGATGCATGGTAACAGTAGTCCCTTTACCGGGAACAGACTCAAGAAACAGGTTGCCTTTCATCATTTCAATATATTTTTTTGCCAGCTTCAGGCCGATTCCCGTCCCTTCATTGTTATCCTGCGACAGGTCGGCATCAAAAAGATATTTTTGTTTTTCGGGAGGTATTCCCTGGCCGTTGTCTTTTATTTCAACAACATCCGTATCGGTTTCTTCCGAGTAGGTAGTAGAGATGGTAACAAATCCTTTCTCCGTGTATTTTATGGCATTGTCAACAATTTGTGTCAGCGCCTTTTCCAGCCCCTTTTCATCGGCAAGCACCGTACTCAAATCCTCCCCTATTTTGCTTTTAAAAATCAATTTCTTGTTGGCGGCCTCCTGTTTGTACTGTTCAAAAACTCTGGTAACAATTTTTTCCAATGCTACCGGTTTTATTTTCAACACCAGTGTGTTAGCCTCAAGACTGGAGAGGTCTATGACGTTATCTAACAGTTTCAGCAGACGACTTCCGCTATTTTCAATGTTGGCGGCATATTCGTACAACTCACTGTTTTCTTTAACTGCCAATTCAGTTTCAAGCATATTGGCAAAGCCGATAATACCATTCAGGGGTGTACGTACATCAAAGCCAAGGTTGGCGATAAAAGTGTTGCGCAGATAATTGGCTTCTTCGGCCTTCTTCAGTGAGGTCTTCAACGTTACTTCTCTGGCACGCAGTGCTTCCAGCTCTTTCTGAATGTCTGTAGTCTGCTTGTTTAACTTCTCATTGATTTCCTTTTCGGCACGTGCTGCTTCACTTTGCAGATATCGCATCTCTTTTTCTACCTGTTGTAGAGAACGGACAGTTTTTTGTGTAGCTAAAAACAGATATATCAACCAGACAGCGGCGGCCAGCAGAATAAAAGCAAAAAGATAAAAAGAAGCTGGTAATCCGGAATTCTTTCGTGATACTTCCCGTTCCTGATTAGGGTTCATTGTTTGCAGGCTATCAGCAATCTTATAAAAAATCAGTGCATATTTGTACTCTTTTCTCTGCTCAAACTTTTTGGACAATATGTTGAAAAAATCAATTTTACTTTTTACGGAAGCCACCTCATCGGGTAGTTTTTCATATTGGAGTGCAAAGTTCAGCGCCGCCTCCGGATCTTCCTGATAAAACCTGAACGCAGCCTTTTGTAAAGCAGCGGTCTTCTCTTTTTCAGACATCTGCCTAATAACCCGACTCAGGCTGTCTGTATTCGAAACCGGCCTGGAGATTCCATTTGTCGCCAACAACAAAAAAACAAATATTAGGGGAAAGTATTTTTTCATAGGTTCATCCTACCACTTTCAGGTGAAAAAAATTCTCATCTGGCTTTATAATCAGCAAAGATGATAAAATTTTATGGGAAAACGAAACAGTTACGTGTGTAAATCTGAGTTTGTGCTATTAACCTGGCCCACTATTGGCTTTCTGTGAGGAAAATCTTATACCGAGCTCAGGTTATTATTAACTGAAGTCTCACTCCTGAAATAGAGCTATGTGAGTATCCTGGTTTTGATACTATGCCCATGTCAAATTTCCTGGTGTCTCTTTTGAGTCTTCTTCGTGAAACTTGAGATATTAACCCGTTCCAAATTTTTTGTTGGAGAAAAGTTTGTAAATTCTTGTTCTACAAAACATGTGTGCAAATTACCGGCAAACAAAAGACGGGATTTTCTGATATTTTATATCTTTACCCCCGCTTAAATTTTGTTTTAACGACCTAAACGATTGATAACAAACCTGTTAACTATTTTTTGAATGATTAAAAAGATTTTAATTGCCAACCGGGGTGAGATCGCCATCAGGGTAATGAACAGTTGCCACGAAATGGGAATTCAATCCGTTGCCGTATACTCTGAGGCAGACCGCAACTCTTTACATGTACGTTATGCGGATGAAGCCTATTTTATCGGCCCGGCCCCCTCGAATCAGAGTTATCTTGACCTGGAAAAGATTATTGAAGTAGCAAAAAAGTCAGGTGCGGATGCTGTCCATCCGGGATACGGATTTCTGTCGGAAAATGCTATTTTTTCAGAACGATGTAAAGAAGAAGGGATTATTTTTATCGGCCCTGATGCCTATGCTATAAACACCATGGGTGATAAAATTACCGCCCGCAAAACCATGCTGGCAGCCGGTGTTCCAGTGGTTCCCGGCACTACAGAACCTGTCATCGACCTTGATGAAGCCGTAAAAACCATCAAAAAAATCGGTTTGCCGGTGATGGTAAAAGCCAGTGCCGGTGGTGGTGGAAAAGGGATGCGTCTGGTGGAGAAAGAGGAGGATATCATCTCATCGGTACAGGCAGCCAAATCGGAAGCTCTTGCCGCCTTCGGTAATGATGCCGTTTATATTGAAAAATATATTAATTCTCCTCATCATATTGAATTTCAAATTCTTGCCGACCAACACGGGAACTGTATTCACCTTTTTGAAAGAGAATGTTCGGTGCAACGTCGTCACCAAAAAGTGGTGGAAGAGACGCCTTCTCCCATAATGACACCTGATGTACGTGAAGACATGGGACGTCATGCCGTGGCAGCAGCCAAAGCGGTGAACTATGCCGGCGCCGGCACCATCGAGTTCATAACCGATGACAACCTAAATTACTATTTTCTGGAAATGAACACGCGCCTGCAAGTGGAACATCCCATTACGGAACAAGTGGTGGGAGTAGATCTGGTACGCGAGCAAATCAACATTGCCAATGGCGAAAAACTTCACTACCGTCAGGAAGACCTGTCGCAGCACGGACATGCCATCGAGGTGAGAGTTTACGCCGAAGACACCGACAACAACTTCATGCCCAACCCCGGAAAAATTAAATACATTCATTTCCCGCTTGGTGCAGGCGTTCGCCACGATTCTTATGTTTACAGCGGCTACGAAATCCCCATCTACTACGATCCCATGATTTCGAAGCTGGTGGTTTCGGGCAACAGCCGCGAGGAAGCAATTGGCCGCATGAAACGTGCCTTGCAATCTTATAAAATTTCGGGCGTGAAAACTTCTATCCCGTTTTTGAGCCGCATTATGGATGTGCCTGATTTCAAAGAGGGCCATTATACCACCCACTTCATTCCAAATAATGAAGAAGCCTTAAAATCTAAAGATAATTGCACGGAAGAATGTGTGGATTTGGCAGCCATAACAGCATTTGTCGATTTTCTTAAAAAACAGAAACTGGTAAAACCGGCGTCCAACGGCCAGGCTAAGGCCAGCAAATGGAAAGTTTTTGGCAGGGGAAAAGCCGTTTCCCGATTATAACACATTGAAAACGAAAAAAAAAACATGTCGTACGAAGTAAATATAAACGGAGAAGAACGGAACATTGAGATCCTCAGCCACGAAGGTAACCAAATGAAGGTTAAATTAGGGGACAAAACCTATGATCTGGATCTTTTAGAAGTGGAGCCAGGTGTATATTCAGTGCTCTGGCAAGGGAAAAATTTCAATTTTGAAATGAATATCCAAAGTCTTAAGAAATATACTGTAAGCACCACTGCCGAAAGGGTTGATGTGGAGATTGTTGATGCGGAAAGCCGTTACATACGAAGCCGTAAGGGCAACGAAGATGAAGATGCAAGCTATATTTCGACACCCATGCCCGGACAAGTAGTAAAAATTTTGGTTGAAGAAGGCCAGGAGGTAAAAGGTGGCGAAACGGTTATTATCGTCTCTGCCATGAAAATGGAAAGCGAATACAAGGTGGTAAAAGACCGTGTCATCAAAGAGGTCCTGGTAAAAGAGGGCGACAACATCAATGGTGACCAGCCTCTAATCACATTCGAATAAATTTAGATTTTTCAGTAATCAATTTTAAAAATATTGAAGATGTCATTAGAATCAAAAATAAAAGTCTTAGAAGAAAAACATAAAAAAGCCGAACTGGGTGGTGGGCAGGCCCGCATTGACAAACAGCATAAAGCTGGTCGCAATACAGCTCGCGAGCGCATCAGCCATCTGCTTGACCCGGGAACTTTTGTGGAAGTTGACAAATTTGTTACCCACACGGCCACCGATTTTGGTATGGCCGAAAATAAAATTCTTGGCGATGGAGTGGTCACAGGCTACGGCAAAATTGATGGCCGGCTTATGTACGTATTTGCACAGGATTTTACCGTTTTTGGCGGTTCGCTGAGCCGCGCCAATGCAAACAAAATTATAAAAGTCATGGATCTGGCCATGAAAATGGGAGCGCCTGTTATTGGGCTGAACGATTCAGGTGGTGCCCGTATTCAGGAAGGAGTGGAAAGTCTGGCTGGTTATGCCGATATTTTTTACCGCAATGTACGCAGTTCCGGCGTGATTCCCCAAATATCTGCTGTTCTTGGGCCCTGTGCCGGAGGAGCTGTCTATTCACCTGCTATTACCGATTTTATCCTGATGGTGAAAGAGTCTTCGTATATGTTTGTTACCGGTCCTGAAGTAATCAAAACGGTTACACACGAAGAGGTTACCAAAGAAGAACTGGGCGGCGCTATGACCCACAACAAGAAAAGCGGGGTGGCACATTTTACCGCCGATGACGATGAACAGGCCATGATGATGATTCGTGAGCTGATGGGATTCCTGCCGTTGAACAACATGGAAGATCCGCCACGCAAACCTTGTACCGAAGATCCAAACCGCGTGAACCCGAAACTGGATGACATTGTTCCCTCCGATCCGAACAAGCCATATGATATGAAAGAGATTCTTCTGGCAGTGGTTGACAATGGCCATTTTCTGGAAGTTCAGCCTCATTACGCACAAAATATCATTGTGGGCTTTGCACGTATCGATGGGCGCTCAGTGGGTATTGTAGCCAATCAGCCCAAGGTGTTGGCCGGGGTCCTCGATATTGCCAGTTCTACCAAAGCCGCCCGTTTTGTGCGCTTTTGTGATGCATTTAACATTCCGTTGATCACTTTTGAGGATGTGCCTGGCTTCCTTCCGGGAACTACACAGGAATTTGGCGGAATTATAAAGCACGGCGCTAAGCTGTTATACGCTTTTGCCGAAGCCACCGTTCCAAAAATCACAGTGATTACCCGCAAAGCTTACGGTGGGGCCTATGATGTAATGTCGTCCAAACACATCGGAACAGATGTAAACTTTGCTTATCCCACAGCTGAAATTGCTGTTATGGGTCCCGAAGGTGCTGTGAATATCATTTTTAAAAATCTGGATCCCGAAGCCAGAAAAGCCAAAGTTCAGGAATACCGCGACAATTTTGCCAGTCCGTTCAAAGCTGCCGAGGTGGGTTATATTGATGAGATTATTTATCCCCGCAATACACGGAAAAAGCTAATTCAGGCATTGGAGATGACAGCGAACAAGTCGGAAAGCAATCCACCGAAAAAACATGGAAATATTCCTTTGTAAAAAGGAACAGGCAAACGTAGTTTAAAGTGCCAACTCTCCATAACCGTTTATTTCGAGCCACTCTTAGATTGGATGGAGGGAAAGCAAGTGGTGTCAGAATCTTCGTAATCAGTGATTTGTGTTTCTATAACCTACGGCTCTCACAACAATTGCCGACTTCAAAACTATCGCAAATTGTTTCAAGCTACACGGAGGAAAAAATACAACTCTGCTCAAGAGTAATATGAGGTTACACCGCAAAAGGCAGTTCTCTGACA
>CAYYOW010000045.1:0-16336 GCA_964473395.1 uncultured Lentimicrobiaceae bacterium
GTTTCAGCCAGTTAAATAATTTTACAAATGTTATACAATCGTTAAAAAGCAATTTTCTCGAAAAAATTAAAATATTTTTAATCTGGATATCTACAGTTCAATCTTTCCTGTCTATAGGCGAAAACAGCAATTTTAAAAAGCAATTTAGGATTTATGTTGAATAAAATGTTAGGACACGATGAAATAATCATGTCTCTTTTCAAGACATGAAAATAACCTGAACTAATCGGCAAAAGAGCTATTAAAAAGTATAATTAATTCGTAGAAGAAGAGATGGAAATATTATCCTTTCAATCGGCCAGTTTGCGGCCTTTCCATATAAAGAAGCCCAAAATCAGCAAAATTCCCCAGGAGGTAAAATTGATTTCATTATTAATAACAGCATTAGCCAGGAGAATGGACGGCATAGCAACAATAAAGAATATATAACCTAACACCTTATTACGTAGGAGCAACAATACTCCGCCAGAAAAGACAACAAAGTGTAAAATGGCAAAAACAAGCATCCAAATCCACAAAGTGCCTTTTGCTAATTCACGAAAAGGGAGGCCTGTTGTTACCCCATCGTGGTTGGTTACAAGAAGAAAAAGGTAAAACAGAAACCCGAACAGCCCATACAATAAGGCTATTAGGGCAAACCAACGGTAAAAAAACAGAATGACAGCAGCGCTGAACTTTTTCGAGCCGGCGTATTGTATTGTTGGAGAGTCGCCCATCCTCAGTGCATAATCTTTAAAAATTTGTAATAGAGATACACGAACAGAAAGCTAATGAGAAGCTCCATCCCCGGAAAAGGAAGTCCACGAATAAAAAGCTTGGGAACAATCAACAGGCTGATTTGTGCCAGTGCATAAAAATGAAAGCCAATCTTTTTCATATCCCACATAAAAATTGCTCCGGTAAGCGCCAGTCCTGATAACAGGCCTTGTATCAGATAAAAAGCCGAGCTAATTTCAAAGAACGGGGTCAAATTCATGGTGGTTCCCAGGAAGGAATAGCTGGAACCCTGTACGGCCAGCATGGCCTTAATTTGGTTGAAAAACCCAAAAAGAAAAAGATTTGAAAACATGGTGAGTCCGCTTCCAATAAAAGTCAGTATTAGCAACACCTTAAACAATTGGGGTTTTATATTTTCCTGCTCCATAGCCTTTCACATTTTTCTTTTAATCGGGCTGCGAAATTAGGAAAAATGAGGAAATGAACCGGAAAAATACATTTCCAAATAAAATATTACAAGATAAATGGGAAATAGTACTTTTGCACTCTTTTCTACAAAAAGAAATACTTATGAAAGACGAGTTGGAAACACCGGAACAAATAGAAGCACACGTTAAAGAAGAAATGGCGAGTATACTTTATTTTTATAACGACCACTGCCCGCCCTGCCTTAGTTTGCGACCCAAAGTGATAAAAATGGTTGAGGAGGAATTTCCGAACATCAAACTGGCTTTTGTAAATTCGGAAAAGCATCCGGAACTACCTGCACAGTACAACGTTTTTTCCAACCCCACGCTCATCCTGTTTTTTGACGGCAGGGAGTATCGCCGCGAAAGCAAATACATTTCCATCCCACAACTTATTGCGGAGATAGAACGGCCTTATCAAATGATTTTTGAGAATTAGCCGGAGAAAAGACAAGCGCTAAATTCCAGAGCCATAAAATTACGAGATAAAACCATAACATTGAACATCATTGCGAGGAAACCAGGGTAAGCCTTGCGGGGCAGATGACGAAGCAATCTCTCTGATATTTATTGTAGTATATTTTACAAAAAGATTGCTTTTCCCCCCGCTTGATACGGGGTCATCGCGATGACGATAGTACTTTTAACTTAATGACCGTGAGCTATATCCCCGGAATCAGCGCATCAGGCAGTTCGTAATCCACTTCCTGCAAAAAAGTAATGGTTTTTTCTATTTCATCGTGCATTATCGTATCATGCTCAACAAAAGGCACTACTTTCCGATATTTTTCAAGAAATTCTTCGAGGTAGGGTGAAGTTTTCAAAGGACGACGAAACGCCAGTGCCTGGGCAGCATTAAACAACTCTATGGCAAGAATTCTCCCCAGATTCAGCATCACGCGGTAAACTTTGGTTGCGGCATTGGCCCCCATACTCACGTGGTCTTCCTGTCCTTGCGAAGAGACGATAGAATCGACAGATGCAGGAGTACAAAGCTGTTTGTTCTGGCTCACGATGGATGCAGCAGTATATTGGGGAATCATAAAGCCTGAATTCAGCCCTGGATTAGCTACCAAAAACGAAGGTAGTCCGCGCTTACCGCCAATGAGCTGGTATGTTCTTCTCTCCGAAATACTACCGATTTCGGCAGCAGCAATGGCAAGATAATCCAAGGCCAGCGCCAGCGGTTGACCGTGGAAATTCCCACCGGAAACAATGACATCCTCATCGGGAAAAATAGTGGGGTTATCCGTAACAGCATTCATCTCTTCGGAAAGCACCGAAGCCACATGGTTAATAGCATCTTTGGAAGCACCATGCACCTGCGGAATACAGCGGAAAGAATAAGGATCCTGCACATGTTCTTTATGCCTGTTTATCAGCTCACTGCCTTGGAGCAGGCTACGAAAACGCCCGGCAGTTTGTATTTGACCCAAATGATGCCGCAGCGTATGCAGCCCTTCGTAAAAAGGCTCAATGCGGCCATCAAAAGCATCCAGCGAAAGCGCCCCGATAATATCGGCCATATCGGACAAACGGAACAGTTTCAGTACCGTATGAATTCCGAAAGCGCTCATAAACTGTGTACCGTTAAGTAGTGCCAGTCCCTCTTTGGATTGCAACAGGATAGGTTTCCAGTTTTTCTCTTTCAGTACGTCAGTGGCGGGTCGTTTTGTGCCCTTATACCAGACCTCCCCTTTGCCAAGCAACGGGAGCGACATATGTGCCAAAGGAGCCAGGTCGCCCGAAGCGCCGAGAGAGCCGAGTTGGTAAACCACCGGAAAGACTCCATCATTGAAAAAGTCGATAAGCCGTAGAACTGTTACGAGTTGCACCCCTGAGTGCCCGTAAGCCAATGATTTAATCTTCAGCAACAACATAAGTTTTACCACTTCTTGTGGCACCTCCTCCCCTATTCCACTGGCATGTGACATTACAAGGTTTTCCTGTAGTTGCCCGAGATCTTCAAACGAGATACTTTTGTTGTACAAAGCACCAAAGCCTGTATTGATACCGTAAATAGGCGAATCGTCCTTGGCCATACGTTTGTCGAGATAATTGCGGCATGTGATAATTTGCTGTTTGGCTTCATCTGACAACGCCAGTTTGTCACCGTTTTTCATAATGTTGAAAACGGTTTTAAAAGTTAGTTTTTCATTACTTATAAGATGAAAACTGTCCATATTTTCTTCTTTTGTTATTATTTGTTGTGAGATAAGTGTCTGTTTTTTTTTAGAACTCTTTTGCCGGATTACAAATCCCGCAGCCCGTTAAACATTTGGGTTCAAAACCCGGATGAGCTAATGTTAAGATTTCAATTCTTTCACTACCGCATCAATATCCAGCTTCTTTTGTTCCCCTGAAACCATATTTTTCAGCGTAAGTTTTCCCGTATTCATCTCTTCTTCACCAACCAGCAAGACAAATGGAATTTGTTTCTGGTTAGCATATTTCATCTGCTTCTTCATTTTGGCCGATTCCGGATAAAGTTCCGCAGCAATATCAGCCCGTTGTAACTTTTCGAGGACACCAAGAGAAAAAATCTCTTCCTTTTCACCAAAATTCACCAGTAACACCTTTGTCAGCGAAACTACATCTTTGGGAAACAGATTAAGTTCGGTCAACACATCGTAAATACGGTCGGCGCCAAAAGAGACCCCGACACCGGAAACGTCAGGCAAACCGAAAATCCCGGTAAGATTATCGTAGCGTCCCCCTCCACAGATACTTCCAATCTGTACATCGACAGCTTTCACTTCGATAATGGCACCGGTATAATAGTTCAAACCGCGTGCCAGCGATTGGTCTATTTCTATTTCTGCTTTCAGGTCAAACGCTTTCAGGTAGTCGAGTATCGTACTTAGTTCGAGCAAACCTTTTGAACCGTCAGCTGTATTACCGATGAGTTCTCTCAAACAATTTAGTTTGGAAGTGTTGCTGCCACTGAGGTTTAGGACAGGTTCCAAATGGTCGATGGCATCCTGCGAAAGGCCTTTGTTGAGTAACTCTTCGTAAACTTTTTCAACACCGATTTTGTCCAGCTTGTCCATGGCCGTAGTGATATCGGTAAGTTTTTCTGGAGCGTCGATGGTTTGTGCTATTCCACTAAGTAATTTCCGATTATTCAGTTTGATGACAACACTAATGTTCAGACGTTGAAAGACTTCATCAATCATACGGACCAGGTCAACTTCATTCAACAGGGCATTGGAGCCGATTACATCCACATCGCACTGATAAAACTCACGGTAGCGGCCTTTTTGAGGTTTATCGGCACGCCAAACCGGTTGCATCTGGTACCTTTTGAAAGGAAAAGTAATGTCGTTGCGGTGTTGTACCACAAAACGGGCAAAGGGCACTGTCAGGTCGTAGCGCAGTCCTTTTTCGCTAATGCCTGTACTCAGCCGTAATGAATCTCTTTTCTCAATCCACTCAGGATTAGCTTTGGCAAGATAATCACCGGAGTTAAGAATTTTAAACAACAATTTGTCGCCTTCTTCCCCGTATTTACCAAGCAGTGTACTCAGATTTTCCATGGCCGGCGTTTCGATAGGCTGGTAGCCATACTTTTCAAAAACGCTTCGGATGGTATTGAAAATGTAATTGCGGCGGCTCATTTCAAGGGGGCCGAAATCACGTGTTCCTTTCGGAATGGATGGTTTTTGTGCCATAAACAGTCAGGTATTTCCTTCTAAAATTTTCTGAAGCAAAAGTACAAAACTTGTGGCTCATTCAAGTTTGCAAACTGAATGTTTTCAGGCATAGCAATTTGCCCTATTTCGGCGCCTTCTTCAACAGATAAAGTGCAATAACCAGATAAACAATATTGGGAATCCAAACGCCAATGGAAGGCGAGAGATTGCCCTGTGTAGAGAAAACCACTGACACCTGCATAAGCAAAATATAAGAAAAAGCCAGCAACAATCCCAAGCCAAGATGCATACCCATGCCTCCCCTCACTTTACGGCTGGTAAGCGCCACGCCAAGCAGGGTCAAAACCAATATGGCTACCGGTCCGGCAAAACGCTTGTATTTCTCTATTTCATAACGTTTGTAAGATAATGAGCCCCGCTCTTTTTCTTTTTGGATATAGTGGTTGAGCTGAAAATAATTCATCTCTTCAAAACGTTGTTTAATTTTATATAAATCGGTGGGTTTTAGTGCGAGGGTCGTATCTTTCATGTAACCACTTTGTATCTGTTGATTTCCATTTCTGTCGAAATGCAAAATGTAATAATCGTAGATTACCCATTTGTGCAAAACGGTATCCCGCACAATTTTCTGCGAGTTAAGCTTAGACACCATCCTCTCACCATCAAATTTCTCCAGAGCAAAGCGGTAGCCCGTCCGGCGTTCCACATTATACGATTCAACATAGGCAAATGTACCTGGGCCAAGCTGTACATGAATGTTACGCTCTTTGTCTTTCGTAAGATTTTCCACATACTTATTCATAAAAATCCGTAAGTTATGGTTGGTATGAGGGATGAGAAAGCTGCGTAGAAAAAATGAAAAAACAGCCAGGAAAATGGCAACCACCATATAAGGTCGCAGCAACCTCCGAAAACTAACACCACTGCTTAGCATAGCAACAATTTCACTATTTCCGGCCAGCCTGGAGGTGAAAAATACAACGGCAATAAAAGAAAAAAGATAGATAAAAAGGTTGACAAAATAGGGGATAAAATTCACATAATAATCAAAAATGATGGCATGCAACGGTGCATGGTGGCGAATGAACGTGTCTATCTTCTCTGAAATATCAAAAACAATCACCACAAGAATCAGCAGGGTGATAGAGTAGAAAAAAGTCCCCAGATATTTTTTAATAATATACCAATCAATAATCTTCATATCCGTCTGTTAATCCGGGAGTTTGTCTTAGTTATTATTTTTTGTGAAAGATACATCATTTTTTTCATCCGGAAAACCGGTTTTTTTCGCTTTTTAGGCAGATACACTTTCCCTGCAACAACTTAAAGCCGTTGTTTTATCCGTGGAATCATCATGGCTTTCCAGCTGCTGAAATCACCTGCCAGGATATGCTGCCTGGCTTCACGCACCAGCCACAAATAAAAAGCGAGGTTATGCATACTGGCAATCATACCTCCCAGCAATTCCCGTGCCGAGAAAAGATGTCGCAAATACGCCCGGCTGTACAATGTATCAACAAAAGATGTGCCTTCAGCATCCACCGGGCTGAAATCATTTTCCCATTTTTTGTTTTTGATGTTGAGGATACCATTTTTGGTGAAAAGCATACCGTTACGGCCGTTTCGCGTTGGCATCACACAGTCGAACATATCCACACCCACGGCAATACTTTCCAAAATGTTTTCCGGTGTTCCCACGCCCATCAAATAGCGGGGTTTGTCTTTGGGCAAAATACCGCAAACCAATTCGGTCATTTCGTACATCACTTCGTGTGGTTCACCCACCGAAAGGCCTCCAATAGCGTTACCGTCAGCGCCATAAGAGGCAATCTCTTCTGCAGAAGCTATGCGCAAATCGCGAAAAGTGCTGCCTTGCACAATGGGAAACAGACTTTGGTTGTATCCGTATTTTGGTTCTGTTTCCTCTACTCTTTTCACACACCTTGCCAACCACTTATGCGTAATACCCAGTGAGTTTTTTGCATAATCGTAATCGCAGGGATAAGGTGTACATTCATCAAAAGCCATCATGATGTCGGAGCCGAGGCTGCGTTGCGTATCAATCACATTCTCAGGTGTAAACCTATGTTTTGAGCCATCGATATGAGAACGGAAAAGCACGCCTTCTTCGTCCAGTTTGCGGGTCCCCGAAAGCGAATAAACCTGGTATCCGCCGCTATCGGTAAGTATAGCACCATCCCAGCCGTTGAACCGGTGCAAACCACCGGCCTGCTCAATGATATTCGTGCCCGGGCGTAGATACAAATGGTACGTATTTCCCAAAATAATCTGTGCTTTCACATCTTCCTTAACATCCCTGATATGAATCCCTTTCACCGAGCCTACCGTCCCCACCGGCATAAAAATCGGGGTTTGAATTATACCGTGATCCGTAGTTATTTCACCTGCCCGTGCTGCCGTTTTATCGTCCGTCTTCTGTAGTGTAAACTGCATAAAATCTTCAAAAATTTCGGCAAAGATAGGTGATATTTTTATTAAAGGATAGAGGAAGCAACCCTGTTTACATGGCACTCCACCTTATCATCAGAGCAGAGACACAACATGGGAGAATCATTAAAAACGTTACTGGTTTTCCCATATCTCCGGATTATGCGAGGCATGAAATACAGTCAGGATTTCAATTGTTTTTCCAGTATACCAATTAATTAAAGCCTTTTCAAAAATGGCCTTCAGAACAGAAGAAATTAAATACATTTGCAAGGTTATAATCACTCCGGAAGATGACCCAGTTTGCCCCTCTTGAAATTACGTTGGCAGCCTTGCTACTCGTTAGCCTGCTTATCCAGTTGGTTTATTACTGGATCCTCTTTTCAAAGTTGGCTTTTTTGCGTAAGCAGCCACCGGCAACGACAGAACAGCCACCGATCTCGGTAGTTATTGCTGCCCGCAATGAGTACCATCATCTTAAAAAAAACCTGCCTGCCATTCTCGAACAAAAGCATCCTGATTTTGAAGTGGTGGTAGTAAACCATGCCTCCGATGACGAAACTGCCGATTATCTTAGAGAGTTGCAAAACAGCTATCCACAGCTGAAAGTGGTAACTATCGAACGGGATTTGAACTTTTTCCATGGCAAGAAATTCCCGCTTTCCATTGGCATCAAATCAGCCACACACGAAATCCTGCTCCTCACTGATGCCGACTGCAAACCCGCTTCGCCATACTGGATTAGCCGGATGGCTTCTAATTATAACGACCAGACGGAGGTGATACTAGGTTATGGTCCTTATGTCAAAGAAAAAGGGTTTTTGAACCGGATGATTCGCTACGATACTTTTCTGGTAGCATTGCAATACCTATCTTTTGCCCTTGCCGGCAAACCCTACATGGGCGTTGGGCGCAACCTCTCCTACCGGAAGTCATTATTTTTAAAAAACAAAGGTTTCATTGCACATTATTCGGTGGCCTCCGGCGATGACGACCTGTTTATCAACGAGGTAGCGCAGAAAGAAAATACACGTGTGGAACTTTCGCCTGAAGCTTTTGTTTATTCCGAGCCGAAACACACTTTCGGCGAGTGGCTCCTGCAAAAACGCCGGCATCTTACCACAGGCAAAAAATATAAACTCAAATTCAAATTTCTTCTGGGAACGTTCAGCCTGAGCCTTGGTATTTATTACCTGAGCGTGGTCATTCTCCTGTCCGTAACCACGAACCCCATATTACTTTACGTGGTGTTGGGTTCAGTTTTGTTTCGACTGGGATCCAGAATTATCATACATAAAAAAGTGCTGAAGAAGTTAAAGGAAAAGCAATTATTGTTATTTTCGCTTTTGTGGGAACCTGTTCACATGCTGCTTATGCTGGTTGTGGGGTTTTTAGGGCTTTTCACTAAAACAACCCAATGGAAATAAATGCAAACCTTACGGAAAAAGGGAGGAGAGATTATAAACTCATCCGCAAGGCATTGGACGATGGAGATCAGGATGCCTATGCCCAATTGTTGCATCACTACTACGATGGTTTGTATTTTATGATGCTGAAAATGACGCAAAACCCGCACGATGCCGAAGACCTCGCCATTGAAGCATTCGGAAAAGCTTTCAAAAGTCTGCACCAATACACACCCGATTACGCTTTTAGTACCTGGCTTTTTAAAATTGCCACCAACAACTGTATCGATTATATGCGTACCCGGAACAAAACCACACGAGCCATCAACGGGCTACCCGGACAAACTGAAGACGACCAGCCCACACGCATTCCAGCCGGTAGTCCGGACCCGGAAGAGCAATTTATACGCTCTCAAAAAATTGAATTGATGCATCAGGTGGTGGAGAAGCTGAAACCGCACTACAAAAAGCTCATTGAACTTCGCTATTTCAAAGAATACAGCTACGAAGAAATCACCAAAGAGCTGGATTTACCGCTGGGGACGGTGAAAGCTCAGCTTTTCAGGGCGAGGGAATTTCTGTACAATATTTTGAAGAACTCAAAAGAGAGGATTTGAAGGAATTGGTCGTTTGATAATAGCCTACGCAACCCCTCAGTCCCTTTAAGGGAGAAGAACCCACCAGCAGATTTTACGAAAAAACATTATAAAGTATTGATTTATAACCAAATATACACATTAACCTGCCTCTTTAGGGGTTGGGGATGCGCAGGCCACAAATAGTACAAACAACACAAGCTTCCACTTGTGCTAATACTAATAAATCTACCATCCAACATCCTCCATTCCCAAAAGCTTTTTCGTAAATTTGCCAAAAAAACAAAAAGTCATGCATCTGAAAGAATTTCAAGCCGCTATTTTGCAGGGGATTCCCAACAAATTGCCCGAACCAAAAGCTTACGATTCAAACATAAACCATGCTCCCGTCCGGAAAGATATTTTGACAACAGAAGAAAAACGACTGGCGCTGAAAAATGCGCTGCGTTACTTTCCCGAAAAACTTCATAAAACGCTGGCACCCGAATTTGCCGAAGAACTGAAAAATTTCGGCCGTATTTATATGTACCGGTTTCGTCCCGATTACAACATGTACGCGCGTCCCATCGATGAGTACCCGCACAAATCCGTTCAGGCAGCAGCTATTATGCTCATGATTCAGAACAACCTGGACCCTGCAGTGGCACAGCATCCACACGAGTTAATCACTTACGGTGGCAATGGGTCGGTTTTCATGAACTGGGCGCAGTACCTACTGACCATGCAGTATCTCGCCACCATGACCAACGAACAGACGCTGGCCACGTACTCAGGCCATCCCATGGGACTTTTTCCATCGCACAAAGAGGCGCCGCGTGTGGTGGTAACCAATGGTATGGTCATCCCCAATTACTCAAAACAGGATGACTGGGAACGATTTAATGCGCTCGGTGTCAGCCAGTACGGACAAATGACGGCCGGTTCTTTTATGTACATTGGGCCACAGGGTATTGTGCACGGTACAACTATCACCGTAATGAACGCCGCACGCAAGACAGCCAAAAAAGGCGAAGATCCGTTTGCCGGAAAACTGTTTGTCTCTTCAGGACTGGGTGGCATGTCGGGCGCTCAGCCCAAAGCCTGCGATATTGCCGGCGTAGTTTCGGTAGTAGCCGAAGTCAATTCCAAAGCGGCCCAAAAACGGCATGAGCAGGGTTGGGTGGACGAAATTTTTACCGATCTCGACAGCCTTATGACCCGGATTAAAAAAGCCAAAGCCGAAAAAGAGGTCGTTTCCATAGCTTATGAAGGCAATGTGGTGGCCCTGTGGGAAAAGTTAGACAAGGAAAATATCAGGGTGGACCTTGGCTCAGACCAAACCTCACTGCACAATCCCTGGGCAGGCGGATATTATCCTGCGGGGCTGAGTTTTGAAGAAGCCAACCGCATGATGGTTGAAGAACCGGAAGCTTTTAAAGGAAAAGTACACGAGTCGCTACGGCGTCAGGTGGCGGCCATCAACAACCTTACCCGTAAAGGGATGTATTTCTTTGATTATGGCAATGCCTTCCTGCTGGAGGCTTCACGCGCCGGCGCCGACATTATGGCAGCAGACAGCATAAATTTCCGCTATCCTTCGTATGTACAGGATATTATGGGCCCACTATTTTTCGATTATGGTTTCGGCCCTTTCCGCTGGGTTTGTACTTCGGGTAAATCCGAAGACCTGGCGCTTACCGACGAAATCGCCGCAAACATTCTGGAAGGCATTTTAAACAATGCTCCCGAAGAAATTCAAAGCCAGCTATCCGACAACATCCAATGGATAAAAGGAGCGCAGCAGAACAAGCTGGTGGTGGGTTCGCAGGCCCGTATTCTTTATGCCGATGCCGAAGGCCGGATAAAAATTGCTTCCGCTTTCAACCAGGCGGTAAAAAGCGGAAGAATCTCGGCTCCTGTTGTTCTCGGGCGCGATCATCACGATGTTTCCGGAACCGATTCGCCTTTCCGGGAAACTTCCAATATTTATGACGGTTCCAGATTTACTGCCGACATGGCTATCCAAAATGTTATTGGCGATGCTTTCCGCGGAGCCACCTGGGTTTCCATCCACAACGGTGGCGGCGTTGGCTGGGGCGAAGTCATCAACGGCGGTTTCGGCATGGTACTCGATGGCAGCGACGAAGCACACCGCCGCCTGCAGGCCATGCTTTACTGGGATGTGAACAACGGCATTACACGCCGCAGCTGGGCACGCAACAAAGGAGCTATGTTTGCCGCTCAACGTGCTATGAATCAAAATGCTAATTTGCGGATTACCATCCCTAATCTGGCGAATGATGAACTGGTGAATTCGTTGTTCTGATTTACAACCTTACAGGTTTTTGTCAACCTGAAAGGTCTTATAAAGCTAATATCGAACTCAGGTTATAAACAAATTCCCGCTCCAAAAAGCAGGGAAAACAACAGCGTGGAGAGAGCCAGCCTTTTCAGAAACGGATCAAGAAGTGCTTTGTCCTGCGTTTTATTGATTTGTATCAAATCATGAATAAACAACGGTGCAGTGAGAACAAAAAGGAAATTCCAAACGGAATGAAAATCTGACAGAACATAAACCGCAGCAGAAATTAGCGCAAAGCTAACAAGCAAAACATGATAAATTCTTGCCCTGCCGTAACCCAGCCGTGAGGCGATGGTGTGTTTACCGGAAACACGGTCGTTGTCCATATCGCGCATGTTATTTAGATTCAATACCCCCGCACTCAAAAAGCCCATGGTTGCTGCCGGAAGCAGCAAATACCAGTGAAATTGCAGGCTGTTGAGATAATAGGTTCCCAGTACCGCCACCAGTCCAAAAAAAATAAATACAAACAAATCGCCCAGGCCCAGATAACCATAAGCATGACTCCCATTGGTGTATTTTATGGAAGCTGCAATAGCCGCCAGTCCCAATGCCAAAAACAAAAGTGCAGTGAGAAAATGATTTCCAAGCGACACATACAAAAGGCCCAGACCTGAAACAAAGGAGAGCAACGCAAAGAGAACAATGGCCGATTTCATTTGCCGGAGAGAAATCAGGCCGCTTTGCACAGCCCTTTTAGGGCCCACCCTATCATCGTTATCCGTACCCTTAAGCACATCGCCGTAATCATTGGCGAGATTGGATAAAATTTGCAGAAATAAAGTGGTAAGTACAGCCAGGCCAATTACCCATGCATCGTAATAACCATCTGCGACAGCTAAAAAGCTGCCCACAAAAATGGCTGAAAGCGCCAAAGGCAACGTTCTTAACCGGAAGGCTTCAATCCATGCTGAAAATATTGATTGACTGGTTGTTGTCATAAATCATCGAATAGTTATATTTTTTATTCCGTTTCCCTGAGATTCTCAGTGGCGGTTATGGGGTAATGTTTCTTTCCTATGGAAATTTCGGGTATTTATGAAAATCGGGATCGCGTTTTTCCAGAAAGGCATTTTTTCCTTCCTGCGCTTCATCGGTCATGTAATAGAGCATAGTAGCATTGCCGGCAAATTCTTGTAACCCTATTTGTCCGTCCAGCTCGGCATTTAGTCCCAGCTTAATCATGCGCAGAGCCATGGGACTGCGTTCGTGCATGGTGAGGCACCATTCCACAGTTTCATCCTCCAGCTTTTCCAGCGGAACAACCTTGTTGACCATTCCCATTTCCAGGGCTTCCTGCGCTGTATATTGTTTGTTGAGGAACCATATCTCACGTGCTTTTTTCTGCCCTACGATGCTGGCAAGATATGAAGAACCCAAACCCGCATCAAAACTACCTACTTTGGGGCCGGTTTGTCCGAACCGGGCATTTTCGGAGGCAATGGTCAGGTCGCAAACCACATGCAGTACATGGCCGCCGCCAATGGCAAAACCATTCACCATAGCAATCACCGGTTTGGGGATGGAACGGATCTTCCGCTGCACATCCAGCACGTTCAGGCGTGGAATACCATCTTTGCCAATGTAACCTCCTTTGCCTTTCACATTTTGGTCGCCACCGGCACAAAATGCTTTGTCACCTTCGCCAGTCAGCACCACACTATAAACGGACATATCTTCACGACAAATGTCCATGGCTATTGCCATTTCTAAAGTTGTAGTTGGCGTAAAGGCATTGTAATATCCTGGTCTGTTGATTGTTATCTTTGCAATATGGTTCCAGCGCTCGAATTTTATCTCTTCGAAATCCCGAATTTTTTTCCATTCCCTTTTGCTCATAATGTGTCATTTTTTGGTTCAGGCAAATGTACGAGAAATTTTTTCAGGTTCTCGGAGGGTGAATGGTCATTCGATAATGTGATAATGCGGTAATGTGAGAATTAGTTAATGCGGTAATGGGAGAATGGGAGAATGGGAGAATGGGAGGATGCGATGATTTGGTAATTGTTATTCGATAGTCATACAATGGTCAAACCAGTCTATAATAATCAGTGTGCCCATTGTCAACACCATTTAGGCATTTACATTATCCAATTACCTAATGGGCAACTCCCTAACAGCCAATTACCTAATGACCAATTATCCAAGCTATTTTTTTATCACATTTTTCACCACAGAGGTAGCAGCTTTAACAGAGAAACGAGCCAGCTGCTCCAAAACAAACGGCAGGTTGTCCATCGGAATCATGCTCACTGTTTCTTTTATGGGAATGACTTTGTGCAACCGAAGGGTGGCTTTCATAATCCATTCCAGAGTAAATTCGTTCCGCATCCAGTATTTGCTCTCCCCACCCATAGCATTCAACCATTTTACACCACCATCCCATTTGCCTTTACTTTTGATAAAATAAAGAGAAAAAGCACCGATAATTTTCTGAAAATTCAATACTTCCTGGTCGCGTAGGGAATCAGCAATTTTTGACAGTGTCTTTTGATCCAGGGTATTATTTTTCATGGCCTTGGCGATGCCTTTGGCAAAGGTTTGATGCTGTTTCAGGATTTCGTTGAAACCCATGCCACATCCATCGGGGTTCAGCATGCCGGAAGCACCGAAAAAAATAACGTTATCCAGGGCATATTTTTTAAGTGCACCGGAAACGATGGTTCCGCCAAGGTTCTGAATTTTTTTACCATTGGGATGAAGCTTTTGAATAGTCTTGTCAAAAAGGCCCTTCAATTCGGAAGGTTTTCCCATGGTATTACTTTTCCCCTGAAATACATAGATATTGGTTTCCGTTTCGGAGTATGGATGAATACCCACGTAGGAGTTATCCACATCATTCAGCGGGTAATATTCGAGTACATAAGGCGTCTCCATTTTCTCGTGCCGGATAAGACCGCCGTAAATCACCCAGGCATCATGCCGTTTGATGAGTTTGTGCTTGGCAACAATTTTCGAATCTGAGCCCATGGCATCGATGAGCAAACGGGCAAAATATTCACCTTCAGTAGTCTTCACCACCACACCTCCTTTGGTGTATTCGTAGTCTTTGAACGTTTCCCGGCGGATAACTGTTCCATTTGCTCTGGCCCTGTCAATCCAAAGTTGTAGCACCTTGTTATGATCCATAATCACACAATCGTCTTTCATGTAGTGCGTTTGCGTGGGAGAAACGAAGCGTATTTCATTAAAACGACTGGTTACGGCTTCCTCAATGTCATATTTTTTCACACGGTCGGCGTAACTGTACCAGGTGGAGGTTGTGGTTCCGGGTTTACGACGTTCTATAACAAGTATCTTGAATTTCTTACTCAGTTCAACTGCGGCCGTCAAACCTGCCGGGCCGGCACCGGCTATAATGATATCGTACTTCTCCATTGTTTTTGTCTCTTTTTGTATGGTTTTCACAACAAATCTTCCCCCAGAGCGTAACAGTACAAAAAAGACCGTTGCTTTGTTGCTAATTTTCAAGCGTTTATGAAAAACACCTTGTCCTGATTAGTAACCTGCAAAGAAAAGAATAATTTCCATTCGGTTTAAATTTTTCGAATCTGGGGTATCCTACATTCTAATTTTCATAATTTTGCCAAAAACCAGGCAAATGATACCGACATTGTATAAATCGGCACTTCATCCACGGGAAGTCAGGGCTCTTTTAAAATTAAAAATAAAGGGTCGGAAGTATGCTGTTCCCAAAGAACCTCTGGCAGAGCTGGTGAATAATCTCGATGATGAAGTGTTTTGTTTTACTGCCCTGAGCAAGGTATCGCGTTCGTTTGCCGTTGTTATTCAACAGCTTCCTGATAATTTAAAAAATGCAGTAGGTATTTTTTATCTCGTACTTCGCGCCCTCGACACCATTGAGGACGATATGAAGTTCCCCAAAGAGAAAAAGCTGGAATTATTGCGTAATTTTTATAAGAAAAGCTACGACGAAAATTTCATACTGAAAAATGTCGGCGATCAGGAAGATTATCGCACCTTACTGGAGCACTATGATAAAGTAATCCGGGTTTTTAAAAGCTTAGATGCAGGATATCGCGATGTAATTGTGGACATTACAGAGAGAATGGGTGATGGCATGGCTTCCTTTGCTGAAAAGGAAATAATTTCAGTTAAGGATTACGATCTTTACTGCCATTATGTTGCCGGACTGGTTGGCATCGGCTTATCCAATCTTTTTTCCGCTTCCGGGTTGGAAGATCCGGAACTAAAAAACAGGCATGACCTTTCCAACTCCATGGGGTTGTTTTTGCAAAAAACCAATATTATTCGCGATTACCACGAAGATCTGTTTTCCAACCGGTCTTTCTGGCCCAAAGAAATTTGGGGGAAATATGCCCATGAGCTTTCTTATTTTGCGGAAAATTCACATTCCCCCAAATCCCTTGCCTGCCTAAACGAAATGGTGATGAATAGTCTTGAGCATCTACTTGATGTAGTGGATTACCTGAGGCTGATAAAAAATAATAGTATTTTCCGTTTTGCCGCTATCCCACAGGTTATGGCCATTGCTACACTGGCTGCTGTTTACAATAATTCCAAAGTTTTTACCGGTGTGGTAAAAGTACGAAAAGGACTTGCCGCCAGGTTGATACTTTATGATTTGTCTCTCGAAGAAACCATGAATTATTTCAAAAAGTACAGCCGTGCTCTTCTACGGAAATCTCCCACCGGAGCTGAGCAACATCAACAGCTTCTGGAATGG
>CAYYOW010000046.1:0-16289 GCA_964473395.1 uncultured Lentimicrobiaceae bacterium
TAATTTTGGGAAATAATAAGAAAGTCATATTGCCCCGTGTTTATCTCGTCTATTTCGGGACACTGGTCTTTGCTCTCATGATTATTGGGAAAATGGTTTACATCCGCTACAAAGAAGGCCCGGCATTACTTGCCAAAGCCCAGAGGCAGGAAATAAAAATCTTTAGTCTGAAAGCCGACCGTGGTAATATCCTTTCGGATAAAGACAATCTGCTTGCTACCTCTGTGCCGGTTTTTGAAATTCGTATGGATGTGGCCAGCGGCTATATCTCAAAAGCCTTTTTTGACCAGAATGTAGATTCGCTGGCTTTCCGTCTCTCATCCCTTTTTAAAGACAGATCGCAGTCCTATTATCAGAAAATACTGAAAAGAGCCCGTGCCCGTGGTAACCGTTATCTGCTGATACATCGTAATGTAAACTACTCCCAGCTAACGCAGTTGCGAACCTTCCCGATTTTACGAAGGGGGAGAAACCAGGGCGGACTTATTGCTGTTCAAAAAACAATTAGAAGGCTTCCTTTTGGGCAACTTGCTGCCCGGACTATTGGTTATGAAAACAAAAAGGAACATCTTTTTGTTGGCCTTGAGGGCGCTTATTCTAATGTGCTCACCGGTGTGAATGGAAAACAAATCAGACGCAGGATAAATGGCGGCGCGTGGCTTCCCATACACGATGAAAATGAGATAGAGCCGCGAAACGGCAAGGATGTTATAACAACGCTGAACATGAACTTGCAGGATGTGGCTGAAAACGCATTGCTTAAGCAGATGATAAACCATGAGGCTATGATGGGAACTGCCGTGCTGATGCAGGTGAAAACAGGCGATATTAAAGCCATTGCCAACCTGCGCTACGATAAAAACAGCGGTACCTATCTCGAAAGCTACAACATGGCTATCGGTGAAAAATATGAACCCGGTTCTACGTTTAAACTGGCTTCGGTAATTTCTGCTTTGGATGACCATAAATTTAAATTGAGCGATACCGTTTCTGTGAAGAAAGGTTATGTTGTTTACTATGGCCGGACGCTACGCGATGTGCATGTTATTGGTGATGGAATGATTACCATTCGGCAGGCTTTCGAGCACTCCTCTAACGTGGGGATTTCCAAAGTGATACAAAAGGCATACAAAGACGACCCATCAAAATTTATTGCTCACCTGTATGCTATGGGCTTGAACAAACCACTGGGGCTGAAAATTGCAGGCGAAGCCAACCCGTATATTAAAAGCCCAAAGGATAAAAAATACTGGTATCTAACCTCGCTTCCATGGATGTCGGTGGGATATGGGCTGGAGCTAACCCCTTTGCAGTTGCTTACCTTTTACAACGCTGTGGCCAACAATGGCGTGGAAGTAAAACCAAGGTTTGTCACTGCTATTTCCGATGGCGGCCGGATAGTGAAAAAGTTTGGTGTTCAGGTACGAAACCCACAAATTGCTCCTCTTTCCATTATCAGGAAAGTACAGGGTCTGCTGGTGGGTGTGGTCTTACACGGAACGGCACAAAACCTGAAAAATAAACATTTCCAAATTGCCGGTAAAACAGGTACGGCAAAAATTTCTGTGGGAGGTCAATATATACCGGGTGCTTACAATGCTACTTTCGTGGGCTATTTTCCTGCTGAAGATCCGCAATATTCATGTATTGTGGTGATTAACAGACCGAGACACGGGTACTATGGCAGTGGTGTGGCGGCGCCGGTTTTCAAGGAAATTGCTGACAAGGTTTATGCAACTTCTCTGGCGCTGCATGTGAAATCCACTAGAGATACGGTGAAAGAATCCATTCCTTTGGCTATTAATGCTGCCTGGTATCCTGATTTGAAGACCATTTACAAAGACCTTGGCATTAAAACCGCCCAAGGTTCATACGCCGAAACCTGGACGGTTACCGGAGACCAACAGAGTAAAGTCATCTTCCGTTCCAAAACTTTTGCAAAAAAGATGGTTCCCAATGTAAAAGGGATGACCGCCATAGATGCTGTTTACCTTTTGGAAAATATGGGCATGACCACCATTGTACAGGGCAGGGGTGTGGTGTATCACCAGTCACTGAAACCGGGAACCCGTTTTCAGAAAGGGGAGAAAATTTTAATTCAGCTGATCAATATTTAAAACAGACTTTTGAAAAAGTTACGTGACATATTAAGTAAAGCAGGCGTTGAAAATATCAGCGGAAATGAGGATATGGCTGTTGCCAACGTAGTTTTTGACTCGCGCAAAGTGCAGCCCGGAGATATTTTCGTCGCCGTATCCGGTACGCAGGTCAATGGCCACCGTTTCATTGATAGTGCCATCCGTCAGGGTGCTGTCGCCGTGGTTTGCGAGGTTTTGCCGCAAAATATCAATACTGAAGTTGTATGGGTTAAGGTAAAAGATTCTGCCTTCGCCCTAGGACAAATGGCTGCCAATTTCTATAACAGACCTTCGGAAAAATTGAAACTTGTGGGCGTAACCGGAACCAATGGAAAAACTACTATCGTTACGTTATTACATCAACTGTTTCTGAGCCTAGGATATGAAGCAGGCATGCTCTCCACCATTATAAACAAGGTAAACCAAAGAGAGATAAAAACCAACCATACTACTCCCGATGCCATGAGTATTAACCGCATTTTGAACGAAATGGTTAATGCCGGATGTGCTTTTGCTTTTATGGAAGTAAGTTCGCATGCTATTGTGCAGGAGCGCATTGCTGGTTTGCAGTTTGCCGGGGCTTTATTTACCAACATCACCCACGATCATCTTGATTATCATAAAACATTTAAAGAATACATCACAGCCAAGAAAAAACTCTTTGATGATCTGGCACACAAGGCTTTTGCCCTGGTAAATGCCGACGACCGGAACGCCAGCGTTATGTTACAAAACACACGGGCAGAAAAATACAACTATGCGCTGAAAACTATGGCCGATTTTCGTGGTCGTCTGCTTGAAGATGAGTTTTCAGGTTTACAAATGTTGTTAGATAACAAAGAATTTTATTCGCCGATGGTAGGTGCTTTTAATGCTTCCAACCTGCTGGCAGTATATGCTACAGCTGTTTTACTGGAGCAGGACAAAGAAGAAGTCTTGCGTGCGTTGAGTGTCTTGCGCGGTGCCGAAGGCCGTTTTGAGGTGTTACATTCGCCCGGTGGCATTATTTGCATTGTGGATTATGCTCATACTCCGGATGCTTTGAAGAATGTTCTGGAAACCATTCGGGATATTAGCAGCAGAAACGAACAGTTGATTACCGTGGTGGGTGCAGGTGGCGACCGCGACAAAACCAAACGTCCGGAGATGGCTGCCATCGCATCCTCCCTGAGCAGCCGTGTAATTCTTACTTCGGACAACCCACGAAGTGAAAATCCGGAAGATATTCTGCACGACATGAAAACTGGCATCCACCCGGCGCAAAAAAATAATACGTTGGTGATTACCAATCGCCGGGAAGCCATAAAAACAGCTTATGCTCTAGCCAATGAGGGCGATATTATTCTGGTGGCCGGCAAAGGACATGAAAAATATCAGGAAATCAACGGGGTGAGGCATCCCTTTGACGATAAACAAGTTTTGACTGAATTATTTGAAACACGGTAACTATGTTGTACTATCTGTTTAAATATTTGCACGATACTTATTCCTTTCCGGGAGCCGGGTTGTTCCAGTACCTCTCCTTCCGGGCTGCTATGGCCATCATTACCTCGTTACTCATAAGTCTGGTGTTTGGCGAGCAATGGATAAAATACCTGAACAAGAGACAGGTTGGTGAAACGGTTCGCGACCTCGGCCTCGAAGGACAGCTGGAGAAACAGGGAACGCCTACCATGGGAGGGCTGATTATTCTGGCTTCTATCGTTATTCCCGCATTACTTTTTGCCCAACTCGATAATGTGTATATCATCTTGATGCTGTTCACAACCATCTGGCTTGGCACTTTAGGCTTTATCGATGATTATATCAAAGTGTTTAAGAAGAATAAGAAGGGCCTTAGCGGAAAATATAAGATTGTGGGACAGGTGATTCTCGGTTTGGTAGTGGGGCTGGTGATGTATTTTAATAAAAACGTGGTGACCCGTGAAAAACAGGTACATCCGGTATCCCAGGTTTATTCGATGATAAACAAATCGGGGCCATCGGCACGGTATTCCATTACCGAAGAACACTCCACTAAAACAACCATACCGTTTTTGAAAAATAATGAATTTGACTATGCCGTATTGATTAAGTGGATTGGGCCTGGTTATGAGAAATGGGCTTTTCTGGTTTTCATTCCCATAGTCATTTTAATCATAACCGGTGTTTCAAATGGTGCAAATCTGACGGATGGTATGGATGGCCTGGCGGCGGGAACATCGGCCATCATGGGCGCCACCCTCGGTATTCTGGCCTGGGTGTCGGGTAACATCATCTTTGCCGATTACCTGAACATCATGTATTTGCCAAATGTGGGTGAGCTCGCAGTGTATATTAGTGCCTTTGTGGGCGCTACTGTGGGTTTTTTGTGGTACAACACCTATCCTGCGCAAGTCTTTATGGGTGATACGGGTAGCCTGGCCATCGGTGGTATCATTGCCGTATTTGCTATTATCATTCGTAAAGAACTACTGATACCTATTTTCGGTGGGATTTTTCTTGCCGAAAGCATTTCCGTGATATTACAAGTGGGCTATTTTAAATATACCAGAAAAAGGTATGGTGTGGGAAAAAGGATTTTCAAAATGGCTCCGCTGCATCACCATTACCAGAAACTGGGCTTTCCCGAACCAAAAATTGTATTACGTTTTTTTATTGTGGGAATTGTTCTTGCTGTGGCAACCATTATAACATTGAAAGTTAGATAAATATGAAGATAGATGAAACAAAAAAGCGAAATAGTTGTTCTCGGAGCCGGCGAAAGCGGAACGGGTGCTGCTGTGCTGGCCAAAAAGCAGGGCTTGCCGGTTTTTGTTTCGGACAAAGGAGTAATTAATGAAAAGTACAGACGCGTTCTTAAACAGTTTGAAATAGATTTTGAAGAAAACGGACATGATACCGTCAGGATATTCGCAGCTGCTAAAGTGGTGAAGAGTCCGGGAATTTCCGATACGGTGCCAATGATCCGGCAGCTGAAAGGGAAAGGTATTCCGGTGATTTCGGAAATTGAATTTGCAAGTGCTTTTACTACGGCCAAAAAGATTTGTATCACCGGAAGCAACGGAAAAACCACCACCACACTGCTGACTTACCATATTCTGAAAAATGCAGGTATCCATGTGGGGCTGGCCGGAAATATGGGTAAAAGTTTTGCCTGGCAGGTGGCTTTCCATGATTTCGATTGGTATGTGTTGGAGATAAGTAGTTTTCAGTTGGATGGTATGTTTCGCTTTAGGGCAGATATCGCCATTTTGCTAAACATTACGCCCGATCATCTCAACCGCTACGAAAACGATTTTCAAAAGTATGTGGACAGTAAATTCCGGATTATTCAAAACCAAACGAAAGACGATTACTTCGTTTACTGGGCCGATGACCCGGTTATACGGAGAGAATTGAAAAAATGCAAAATAATGGCAACCCCGGTTCCTTTTGGAGAATACTGTGCTGACCAGTATCCGGGAGCCGGAATTGTAAATAAAAAAATAAGAATTAATAACGGTAAAAACAATTTTGATATGACACTTGAACAATTAGCATTACAAGGTAAACACAATGTTTATAATTCCATGGCTGCCGGGGTTACTGCCCGCCTGATGGAAATTCGTAAAGAAACCATTAAACAGAGTCTTTCTGATTTTCAGAATATTTCTCACAGGCTGGAATATGTGGCCAGTGTCCATGGTATTACTTTTATTAACGATTCCAAGGCCACCAACATCAATTCCACGTGGTATGCATTGGAGTATATGGAGAAACCAACTGTCTGGATTGTGGGTGGCGTGGACAAAGGAAACGACTACGACTTGCTTAAGCCACTGGTGGCCGAAAAGGTGAAAGCCATCGTTTGCCTTGGCCTGGACAACCGATATATCCACAAAGCTTTTGAGGGATTGGTTGACACTATTATTGATACTGAATCGGCACGTGAAGCAGTGACTACGGCTTATTATCTTGCCGAAAAAGGAGAAACTGTTCTGCTCTCGCCGGCTTGTGCCAGCTTCGATTTGTTTGAAGATTATGAAGACCGTGGTGACCAGTTTAAAGCGGCAGTGAACGAATTGTAATTATAATAAAAAAGTCAAATGACTATCTTTAACAGTGAAATAAAAATAAAAGGAGACAGGGTAATCTGGGCAGTAGTTTTTATTCTGACCGTTTTGTCATTCCTTGCCGTGTATAGTTCGACGGGGACGCTGGCTTATAAATATCAAGGTGGAAACACTGCTTATTATATGCTTAAGCATGGTATTATTTTGCTGACAGGATTGTTGCTTATGTATTTTGCCCACTTACTGAAATATACCTACTATTCCCGGATTTTCCAAATTGCCTTTTACATTGCCGTACCGTTATTAATACTTACGCTGTTGTTCGGCCTTAACCTGAACGAAGCACGTCGTGCACTACCTTTACCGTTTCATTTGAGTTTTGAAACCTCCGACCTGGCCAAGCTTACACTTACGGTCTATCTTGCCCGTGTGCTTACCAAGCGTGAAGAAGAATTAAAAGAATTTAATAAAGTGCTGCTTTACCTGATGTTGCCTGTGTTGGTTGTCTGCGGACTGATTTTCCCGGCTAACCTTTCTACGGCGGCACTAATTTTTGTCACCAGCCTTGTATTGATTTATATTGGGAGGGTAAAATTCCCCTATATCCTGTATATCCTCGGATTGAGCGTACTATTACTGGGGTTTACTTTTGGCATACTGCAAATGATGCCGGCTGGGAAACAGGCACGGCTGAATACATGGAAAACACGGATTGAACACTATAATAGCGGTAATGAGCAGGATAATTATCAGGTGGAACAATCGAAAATTGCCATTGCCTCCGGTGGCCTTTTCGGGAAGATGCCCGGAAAAAGTACACAACGTAATTTTCTGCCACATCCTTATTCCGATTTCATTTTCGCCATTATTGTAGAAGAATATGGACTGGTGGGAGGAACCATCGTTGTTTTGCTCTACCTGATACTGCTGTTCCGAGCGGTGCGTATTGTAACAAAAGTCCCTAATAATTTTGGGGCGTATCTTGCTATTGGACTGAGTTTTAGCTTGGTTTTTCAGGCGATGATAAACATGGGTGTAGCCGTTCATCTGTTGCCGGTTACCGGACAGCCCCTGCCATTGGTGAGTATGGGAGGAACATCCATTTGGTTTACCAGTCTGTCCATTGGTATTTTGCTTAGCGTTAGTAAGGAGTTGGAAACTAGTACTTTGGAGTAAACTGCATAATGAAAGAGGCTAAAAAATATAAGCTGTTGATAAGCGGGGGTGGCACCGGTGGCCATATTTTCCCGGCTATCGCCATCGCTAACGGTATAAAAGCCCGGCTGAAAGATGTGGATATTTTGTTTGTGGGCGCCAAAGGCCGTATGGAAATGGAGAAAGTGCCGCAGGCTGGATTCTCTATAGAAGGGTTGTGGATAAGCGGTATCCAGCGCAGTCTGACACTGAAAAACCTGATATTTCCGTTCAAACTTCTGGACAGTCTCATAAAAGCACGCCGTATTGTAAAGTTGTTTCAACCTGATGCTGTGGTGGGAACAGGTGGCTATGCCAGCGGACCACTTTTGAAAGCTGCTGCTAACGCCGGTTACCCAACGCTCATTCTTGAGCAAAATTCCTATCCCGGCATTACAAACCGCTGGCTTGGCAAGGTGGTCGATGTGGTGTGTACGGCTTACGAAGGGATGGAGAAATATTTTCCTGCCGAAAAAATGGTGGTTACCGGAAGCCCCATTCGAAAAAACATACGCGAGATGAATGCCTCATCTGCCGAAGCCCGTAAGTTATTCGGTCTGGAAGAAAATAGGAAAACTTTACTGATTATTGGCGGAAGTCAGGGAGCACGGCGGATTAATGAGGCGGTAGCACAGCATGTAGAGCAACTATTGGCCACAGGAATGCAAATCATTTGGCAGACCGGAAAACTGTCACTGGAAATGGCGGGAAGATCATTACTCAATTCAAAATTCAGAAATCGTGTGGTGGTCAAAGATTTTATTTATGAAATGGACAAAGCTTACGCTGCTGCCGATGTAGTGGTTTCACGGGCAGGCGCCATTGCCATTGCCGAAATAATTCAGGTTAACAAACCAGCCGTGTTTATCCCGCTGCCTTCGGCAGCCGAAGACCATCAAACGCGTAATGCCAGAGCCTTGGTGGCGAAAGAAGCGGCTCTTTTGCTGGAAGAGAAAAATGCTTCCCGCGATTTTTTTGAGGTGGTAAACGGCTTGATGAAAGACGAAGAAAAGAAGGAAATAATAAAAAAGAACCTCCGGCAGTTTGAACATGGCGATGCCACAGAGAAAATTGTAGAACAGGTTTTAAAATTAATTGATAAAGTACCAAACATTAAATAGAGACAGGGATAAAATTCAAATAATGATTTGAAAACGACAACAGACATAGTGTATTTTTTGGGTATTGGCGGCATCGGCATGAGTGCGCTGGCCAGGTACTTTCACAGCTGTGGAATGACTATTTACGGTTACGATGCCATTAGTACGCCCCTCACCAGGCGGCTTGAGGCCGAAGGAATGTTTGTTCACTATGCCGATGATGTCGTTAAAATCCCCAAAAAAGTTTCGCGGGTTATTTATACACCGGCTGTTCCTGAAAGTAACAATGAGTTTCGGTATTTCAAATCGCATGGCATCAAAATAGAAAAACGAGCTGCCGTTGTTGGTGAAATAAGCCGCAACCTGTTTACAATCGCTATTGCCGGAACACATGGAAAAACCAGTATTACCGCTATGGTAGCACAGACTTTACATGTTGCCGGGAAGCCAATGGTCGCTTTTATCGGTGGAATCGCCAGGAATTTCGGAACCAATTTCATTGCATCGGAACGTCCGCGGTTTATGGTAGTTGAAGCTGATGAGTTTGATCGCTCGTTGCTCAGGTTACATCCGGATATTGCGGTGATTACCTCCATAGATGCCGATCATTTGGATGTCTATACCGGATTGGAAGATTTACAGCATACTTTCCTGAAATTTGCCCGGATGCTTCCCGGAAGGGGAATACTTGTCCACGAGGAGAAACTTAATATTTTTACAGGTGAGATAAAAAATACGCTTTCATACGGACTTTCCGATAATGCAGAACTCTCTGCCGGCAATATCCATATTGAAAAAGACCGCTATTGTTTTGATGTGTTGCAAAGCGGGACAGTGCTCACGACATTGAAGATGCAGGTTCCCGGAAGGCATTATGTGGAGAATGCACTTGCCGCAATTGGCGTGGCTTTGCATTTGGAGCTTGATGTTTTAACGATAAAAGAAGCACTGGAAGATTTCACCGGTGTTGCACGTCGCTTTGATTATCGGATTCGGACATCAGCGCAGGTTTATATTGATGATTATGCACATCATCCCAACGAACTGCTGGCAACATTACATACGGTGCGACAGCTCTATCCGGGAAAAGAGATGACAGTTGTCTTTCAGCCACATTTGTACAGCCGTACACGTGATTTTGCCGATGATTTTGCTCGGGTTCTCAGCGAAGCTGACCGACTGATCCTACTGGATATTTATCCGGCACGTGAAAAACCAATTTCGGGGGTAACTTCCCGAATGATAGCGGATAAGGTGAGCCTGAAAGAAAAATATGTTATGAGTAAAAAAGAACTCTTTGCCTATTTGAAAAAAGAAAAGCCTGTACTGTTGCTGACACTTGGTGCCGGCGACATTGGACTAATGGTTGAAGACATTGAAAAAATATTGAGGGGGTCATGAAAAAGATATTGTCCATACTGCTTGTTTCGTTCTTTGCACTGGCACTTGTAATGCTTGCCGGATACGGCTATTTGCAATATCGAGACCAGAAAGTGAACAAAGTTGTGGTACACATCCAGCGGCAAGGGTCGGTGGGTTTTCTTAGTGAAAAGAAAATAAAATCCATTATCCGGAAGCGCAACAAAGTAACTGGGACGTTGATAAAGATGGTGAATACCAAGCAGGTTGAAAAGGAGATTGCAAATAATCCTTATGTGAAAGCGGTGGATGTTTATATGAATCTTTCCGGTGATATGATGGTGAATATAACCGAAAGGATGCCATTGTTGCGAATTTATAACCTGAAAAATAAGAGCTGTTATGTGGACAAAGACGGTAATCTTTTTCCGCTGAGCAGCTACTTTGTTCCGCGGGTGTTACCTGCCAACGGATTCATTAGAGCAAAGTTGATAATTGGTAAAAATATTTATGCAAAGAGATATCGGAACACATCGCTTCCCGGCTTATATTTGCTGGCTAAAAAAATCGGCGGGAATGATTTTCTGAAGGCAAATATCAGCCAGCTATTCGTCAACAGCAAAGGCAATATTGATATGGCTCCCGAATTGGGCAGGTTTATTTTTCACTTGGGAGACAGTACGGATATGAACATTAAACTTGAGAATCTTGAGGCTTTCTACAAAAAAGTTCTTGTACACGGAAGCTGGTCAAAATATAGAAGTATAAATCTGCAATATACTAACCAGATAGTTTGCACAAAAAAATAGGCTTATGGAAGAAAATGAAATTATTGTCGGATTAGACATAGGAACTACCAAAATTGCCTCTATTGTGGGGCAAAAAGATGAATTTGGAAAAATTAAAATACTCGGTTACGGGAAAACTGAATCTATTGGGGTGAAAAGAGGTGTCGTTATCAATATTGAAGATACGGTAACTTCCATCCGTACGGCAGTATTACAGGCCGGGGAAAAATCTGAAGTTGACATAAAGTATGTGAACGTTGGTATTGCCGGCCAGCACATCAAAAGTATCCAACACCGCGGCTCTCTCATACGCGAAGATGCCGAAAAGGAAATTACTAATGAGGAGGTGGAGAAACTTATCAGTGATATGTACAAGCTGAACATGTCGCCAGGGGAGGAGATTATAGAAGTTATTCCTCAGGATTTTATCGTTGATGATGAAGATGGTATCCGCCATCCGGTGGGTATGCTGGGCAATAAGCTGGAAGCTAATTTTCACATTATCATTGGTCAGATTGCCGCGGCAAAAAACATCTATAAATGCATTGTAAAAGCCGGACTGGAGATGGCCGATTTGATTTTGGAACCGATGGCTTCGGCAGAGGCTGTACTGAGCGAGGAGGAAAAAGAGGCAGGCGTGGCACTCGTTGACATTGGTGGTGGAACAACAGATATCGCCATCTTTCAGGATAGCATTATCAGGCATACGGCTGTGATACCGTTTGGTGGCGATATTGTTACTGAGGATGTTAAAGAGGGTTGCTCTATTATCCGGCGTCATGCCGAAGAATTGAAGGTAAAGTTCGGATCTGCCCTTGCTGCCGAAAACAAAGACAATGAAGTGGTGGCTATCCCGGGTTTGCGCGGTCGTCCGCCGAAGGAAATTACACTGAAAAATCTGGCTTCAATTATCCAGGCACGTATGGAAGAGATTATTGACCATGTACATTACGAGATTAAAACATCTGGTTATGAGAAGAAACTTATCGCTGGAATTGTGCTCACCGGCGGCGGCTCACAGCTGAAGCATGTCAACCAGCTTATGGAATTTAAAACAGGTATCGAAACGCGTATCGGCTACCCCAATGAGCACCTTGCCAAAGAAGTCCCCGAAGAAATGACCAGCCCCATGTATGCTACCGGAATAGGTTTGGTGATTGAGGGGATAAAACGCCTGGAAAGCGAAATCAGAACTTCCAGAAGCAATATCGACAATAATTCGGAAAAGCCTAATGCTAAAAAAGGGGAAACAAAAGAAAGAGATTACAGAGGCAACCGTGGGTTTCTCAGTAAAGTCAAAAAATGGTTTGAAGATGATAATTAAATTAACTTTTTAATGTTAAAAACTATCTTTCAATACATAAGAGAAAAGGGATACAATTAATTATTTTTAAGTCGGAAATTATGGAAAGTAATACTCAAGATAAACCAGTCAGTAATTTGTTTAATATTATGGAAAACAAAATCGAGTTCAGGAAAAAGAAGCACACATCTATTATTAAAGTTATCGGCGTTGGTGGCGGTGGTGGTAATGCTGTGAATCATATGTTTGCACAGGGTATCGAAGGTGTCGATTTTGTGGTGTGCAACACAGATATGCAGGCACTGGAAGCTAGTCCGGTTCCTGTAAAAATTCAACTGGGAAGCTCCGGTTTGGGTGCCGGTGCTATTCCCGAAGTTGCCGAAAAAGCGGCTATGGAATCCCTCGACAAATTGAAAGCTGTGCTGGATTCCGAGACCCAGATGGTATTTATTACTGCCGGCATGGGAGGCGGCACAGGAACTGGTGCTGCTCCGGTGATTGCCAAATTTGCACGTGAACAAGGACTGCTTTCGGTGGCCATAGTTACCCTCCCTTTTCATTTTGAGGGCCGCCGGAAAATGCTCAAAGCTCAACAGGGAATTGCCGAGTTGCGCAATAACGTGGATACATTGCTGGTCATAAGCAATGATAAACTGCGTGAACAATATGGCGACCTCGGCCTGGGAAATGCTTTTGCCCGCGCCGATGATGTGCTGACATCTGCTGCCAAAGGAATAGCCGAACTGATTACGGTTCCCGGCTATGTAAACGTTGACTTTGAAGACGTAAAGACTGTTATGAAGGACAGTGGAAAAGCTATCATGGGCTCTGCTGTCAAAAATGGTGAAGACCGTGCCTATAAAGCCATTGAGGAGGCCATGCGTTCACCTCTTCTGAATGATAATGATGTGACCGGTGCCAGAAATATACTTCTTTACATCTCTACTGGCAATCAACAGGACATTACTATGGACGAAATCACCGTTATCACCGATTATATCACTGATAAATGTGGCGATAATGAGACAGATGTGATTTGGGGACGTGGCTTTGATGAGTCGATGGGCGAAAGCCTGGGGGTAACCATTATCGCTACCGGCTTTGATGCCAAAGAAAAAATACATAGACTTTTTCCTGACAACGGAAAATCCATTGAGGAATCCGAGCATCATAATGATACCATGAAGAGTGTGAACGCAACCGGGGAGGAGCCGCACGAAGTTGATGAAACGCTGACTGAATCTAAATCCGGGCTGAAAGATGTTTCCGAGCTGATTCATAAAAATAAAACCATTAATAGCCTACCTAAGGAGAATGAACAGCCCGAACCGGCAAACAAAATTATTCATACGCTGGGTGAAAGTGCTGAAAATGAACAGTATACTTCGGTAAAAGAAAAAGCTGAACATGGGTTTGCTTCCGAGCCGGAACCTCTTTCTCTGAATAAAATTGTAAAAGAGGAACCTTTTAGTCTTAAAGAAAAGGCGGAAAATATTGATATCGAAGAAGATACAAGTAAAGAAGAACTAAATGCCAAGTTGCACAAAGCCTCTGAGGCCAGGAAAAAGAAACTTGCCGAGCTTAGCATGCTTCGTAACAAACCGGTTTCGGAACAGGAAAAAATACCTGCCTACAAACGTCAGCATGTTCAACTTTCAGAACCCAACTACTCTACCGACTCACAGGTGTCGCGTTACACTCTTTCGGAAGATGGGAAGAAAAATACGATTATTAAATCAGACAATTCATTTTTACACGATAACGTTGATTAATCAAAAACTATGGGCTTAGAACATCTTATAAATCAGGATTTAAAAGAGGCTATGCTGGCCAAAGACCGGCAAAAACTGGAGGCTTTGCGGGCCATAAAAGCCGCTTTGCTGCTTGAAAAAACCGGTGGTGGTGTCGGAGACGCCGAAATTCCAAAAAGTGTGGAGATGAAATTATTGCAGAAACAGGTAAAACAACGCCGCGATACCGCTAAAATATACCGCGAACAGAACCGTCCGGAATTGGCGGAGGAAGAGGAGTACCAGGCTGCTATAATCGAAAAATATCTTCCGGCACAGATGCCGGAAGAGGAAGTGAAAGCTGTGGTAGAAAAAGTGATTGCTGACACCGGAGCTTCTTCTATGAAGGATATGGGACGTGTGATGGGTATGGTGGCAAAACAACTTGCCGGGAGAGCCGATAACAAAATGGTTTCTGTTCTGGTAAAACAGTTGCTATCGTAAAATATAGTGTGAGTTTGTAAATGAAAAAAGCCGCACATTGTGCGGCTTTTTTGAATTTATTCACTAAAAATTGCTTTAACCTAAAGCAAGACGTTTGAAGTCAGTAACCGTAAGGTCTTTGTCAAAGCCCTGAAGGTACTGCTGAATATTTTTCTTTGAATCTTTAATAAAAGCCTGATTCAATAATGTATTTTCTTTGAAAAATTTGTTGAGCTTACCGGTGGCAATCCTTTCAATCATCTCTTCCGGTTTGCCTTCCTGACGTGCCTGCTCCTTACCGATTTCGATTTCACGCTGGATAACGTCTTCTGCAACACGGTCTTTGTCAACAGCTACCGGAGCCATGGCAGCAATTTGCATAACAACATCATGACCGGCATCAGCAAATGCTTCACCGGCTTTGTTGAGGCCTGCAATGCTGGCAATACGGTTGCCAGGATGAATGTAAGCATAAACGTTTTCGGCTTCAACAACTTCGTAATGACTTAATTCTATTTTTTCACCAATAACACCGGTTTTGTCAATTACCGATTCTTCAACAGTGCGGTCACCGAGTTTCAGTGCTTTTAATTCATCGGCTGTCTTCACACGGTTTGCAACGGCGAGGTCAATTATTGATTTTGCGTAATCAATAAAATCCTGATTCTTGGCAACAAAGTCTGTTTCACAGTTTATCATCACGGCAGCAGCAAATTTATTGTCATCACTCACTTTTGCCAGCACAACACCTTCTGAGGCTTCACGGTCGGCACGTTTTGCAGCTACCTTTTGACCTTTTTTACGTAAATAATCAATGGCTTTCTCTTTGTCACCATTGGTTTCGACCAATGCCTTTTTGCAATCCATCATTCCGGCACCGGTGGCTTTTCTCAATTCATTTACTTGTTGGGCAGTTATCTTCATCTTAATTCTTTTTATCTGTTTCGTGAAAACGATTATTTTGCAGGCTTCTTTGCAACTGGTTTTCTTACTATTCGGGGTTTCTTAACCTCTTTTTCCGCAGCTATGTCAGCTTCTTCCTCAGCTTGTTTTAAATTTTCCGATTTGGCTTTCAAATCGGCTTCTTTGGCAGCGGCTATGGCATCTTCTTTTGCTTTTTTCTCAGCGGCACTTTTCTCACGGGCCATTTTGCGTTCGGAAAGACCTTCGGCAACAGCAGATCCGACAACATTCATAATTAAAGCAATACTTTTTGAAGCATCGTCGTTGGCAGGAATGGGGAAGTCAATAAGGTTCGGATCGGTATTGGTGTCAACCACGGCAAAAATGGGAATGTTCAGTTTGCGTGCTTCTGCAACGGCAATTTTTTCTTTATTGATGTCAACGATGAACAAAGCTGCCGGGATACGGGCCATGTCAGCAATACTGCCGAGGTTCTTTTCCAATTTGGCACGTTCGCGGGTAACCTGCAGACGTTCACGTTTGGAAAGGTTCTTCCATGAGTTAGTAACCATCATTTTATCAATGTTGGTCATTTTCCGGATAGCCTTGCGAATTGTGGCAAAGTTGGTGAGCATTCCACCTGGCCAGCGTTCCGTTACATAAGGCATGTTGATTTTCTGTGCCACATCGGAAACAATATCCTTGGCCTGTTTTTTTGTTGAAACAAAAAGGATTCTGCGGCCCGATTTAGCCACTTGTTTCATTGCGTTGGAAGCTTCTTCCAGTTTGGCCTGAGTCTTGTACAGGTCTATAATGTGGATTCCGTTGCGTTCCATAAAGATGTAAGGAGCCATGCTGGGATTCCATTTGCGTTTGAGGTGGCCAAAGTGTACACCAGCCTCAAGCATCTCGTCAAAGGTTACTTTTACCATGTTAATCTGTTTAATTTGTTTACATTCACTAAAATCAATTGCTAAATAGTCCGCTGTGGGAGTTTCAACAATTTGGATACTAAACTCGTTCCAATATCTTGAGAAATACTAAGGAATTGTAATGAAATAACCTATCGGTTTCGACTTGTTCTTTTGTGCTTTTTCTTCGTTGTAAAAGTTTTAAATAAACAGTGGCTATTCGCAACTTTTACGTCTTGAAAAATCACCAATTACTACGTCGATTCCCGTCACTTTATTTCATTACGAGTCCTAACGTTTGGAAAACTGGAATTTTTTACGAGCTTTAGGTTGTCCCGGTTTTTTA
>CAYYOW010000047.1:0-10534 GCA_964473395.1 uncultured Lentimicrobiaceae bacterium
TTGCCAGCCTGATTATTGCCACCATTTTTGTCATCGGTATTGTGAGCCTTATTTTATGGTCGTTTTCCAAGGGATTGCTGGCCAGCATCCCCATTGCGGTAACCATAATCATTTTGTTTGGCACCATGGGGCTGACAAATATCCCACTGAACATGGGAACTGTTCTTGTAGCCAGTATCGCTATGGGCATTGGCATTGATTATTCCATCCATTTCATTACCCATTTTAACGATGGGCTAAAAACAGGACTTCCGGTGCAGGAGGCTATTGTGGCCACCATGAAAATGAGCGGAAAAGCCATTCTTATCAATTTCGGTTCGGTATCAGGAGGTTTCCTGGTACTTATTTTCTCCAAATTGGTTCCCATGCAATATTTTGGTGTCTTAGTTGCATTGAGCATGTTAAGTTCAAGTTTAGGTGCACTCACCCTGTTGCCCGTAATTCTTATCATACGAAATAAAAAACATTTAAAAACAGCCTGATAATGAAAAGAATAAATATTGGCTTCTACCTGTTGCTTGTCTTGTTTGCCGCTGTTCCTTACAGTCTCTCCGCACAAAACACCGGTGAAATTTTACACAAAATGGATGTACAGGCTGCCACCATCAAAGACAAAACAGCAAATGTGGTAATGGAAATGATCAACAACAGAACCGGCAAAATAAAAACCCGCAAAGCCATTTTAAAACAAAAAATGCCCGACAAGACACTGTTCCGGTTTACCTATCCGCCATCACAGGCAGGCATTGGCACACTCTCGTTGCCGGGCGGAATAGTTTATTTGTACATGCCAGCTTTTGGCAAACCCAAGAAAATTTCCAATCTTGCAAACGGGGGCGCTTTTTCGCAATCCGACTTCTCCACCGAAGACATGGGGCCTAAAAACTGGGCGAAGAATTACACTGCAACACTTTTGAGTTCAAACGATACGGCTTATGTATTAAGCCTCATCCCGAAAGTTCAAAATGATAAATATTCCAAGCTGGTGGTTACGGTCAATAAAAAACATTTTTTCCCGCAGAGCGTTGCCTATTATAATTTACAAGGCAATCTGACGAAAGAAGCAGATTATCAGTACGAAAAAATCGGGCATCTGTGGAGTGCCCGAATTGCCTCCATGACCAATTTCCGGAAAGCCCACACCACACGTATCATAAACTCAAACGTTAAATTAAATCAGGGGTTAAAAACAGGGGATTTTACTGTGGAACAATTGGTTTCCCCTGAGAAAAGAAAAGAAAAATAATACTATAGTTGTCATTTGTAAAAACAGAATCATGGGAAAAATAAACCGTCAATCGGGAGATATTCGTAGAAATCAGATAAAAGCAGCCGTAAAAGAAATTATCTATTATGAAGGGATGCAAAAACTTACGACGAAAAATATTGCTAAAAAAGTCGGCATCAGCGAAGGAACCGTTTTTAAGCATTTTGTTTCAAAAAAGGCAATTATTGACAACATGCTGGAAGACGTGGGAGAAGAGCTGGTGGAACCTCTTCGGAAAATTGCTTTTGCGAAAAGCGACGCTGCCATACGGCTGGAACAATACATTTGCTTTCACCTTGATTATCTCGACAAAAACAAAGGGATTACCATCCTGCTGTTTACCGAGGCTTCATACCAAAATAATGAACACTTAAAACAAATGCTGGATAAAACCTATCATTCGCTGGAGCAAAATTTTAGTAAAATCATCCGCGATGGAATTGAAGCCGGAATATGGGACAACACTGTTTCCGTAAAAGCCATTTCAAGTCTTTACATGGGCATTCCCCTCGCCATGAACATCGAGTTATCGTTGCATCACGGCTACATCAAAGGAGACAACTACTGCCAGAATATGCATATGTTACTTAAACGTATTTTAAGTAAAGGGGAACAACAGGAATAAAGAAAGGCTTTCTTTTAGAATACTCTGTAAGAGTGCACCATAGGTATTTACAAACCTACGGGACAAATCCGCCAGCATGTAGCGGCGGTGAACCAAACATTGCCGCTGAATAAATTCGCAGGCAACCGGTGAACCGTTGCTGACGCAACTTCCCAATATTCAGAATAACACCACTCGCTGCTTCGGGCATCCGCCTGAAGATTTATAAACATAACTTCGTACTTTTGCTTTTTTAATCATACCCTTTATGCTTATCATTGGAATTACCGGGACACTCGGCGCAGGAAAAGGAACCATCGTGGAATATCTGAAAAAAAAGAAAAACTTTTATCATTATTCTGTGCGGCAGTTTCTTATTGAAGAGATTGAAAAACAAGGCCTTCCGGTAAATCGTGACAGCATGACTTCGGTAGCCAATCGCCTGCGTAGCGATTACCACCCGGCTTACATCGTGGAAGAACTGTATAAACAAGCTGCCAGGACCGGTGAAAATGCAGTCATTGAAAGTATCCGAACCCCCGGAGAGGTAGATTTTCTACGAAAGCAAGGTAACTTTTACCTTTTTGCTGTGGATGCCAACCCAAAAACACGTTACCAGCGTATCCGGCAGCGTGGCTCCGAAACTGACCACATCGATTTTGACACATTTACAGCCAACGAACAACGCGAAATGACCACTACCGATCCCAACAAACAAAACCTGGGAAAATGTATTCAAATGGCTGACTTCCGTTTTGACAACAACGGGAATATTGCTGCACTTTATGCGGAAGTTGATAAGGTGCTGAAACAGATTGCTTCGCACTAACGCACGAGCCTTACGCACTGTGCTCGCAATAGGGACGTTATGAGCATTTAGGATTTTGTAAAAAACATAATATTTTTCTCCAAACCAAAAAAAGGCCGCTTTCAAGCGGCCTTTTTGAAAATATATTGAGGTTTTGACTTTTACATCATTCCGGGCATTCCGCCGCCCATGGGAGGCATGGCAGGTGCCGGAGCATTTTCATCTTTGTGTTCGCTCAAAACACATTCGGTTGTCAGCAACATACCGGCAATGGAAGCGGCATTTTCAAGTGCCACACGTGCCACTTTGGTCGGGTCAATAACACCGGCATCCAACAGATTTTCATACACTTCGGTACGGGCATTAAATCCGAAATCATCTTTACCTTCTTTTACTTTGTTGACGACAACAGAACCTTCAAGGCCGGCATTTTCAACAATCTGGCGAAGCGGCTCTTCCAAAGCACGGGTAATAATAGCAATACCGGTTGTCTGGTCTTCGTTTTCACCTTTCAGGTCTGTAATGCTGTCGATAGCGCGGATAAAAGCGACACCGCCTCCGGGAATGATTCCTTCTTCCATGGCAGCGCGGGTGGCAGCCAATGCATCTTCAAAGCGGTCTTTCTTTTCTTTCATTTCCACTTCGCTGGCAGCACCTGCATAAATCACGGCTACGCCACCGGCCAATTTGGCCAAACGTTCCTGTAACTTTTCTTTGTCGTATTCGGAAGTAGTCGTTTCTATCTGGGCTTTGATTTGGTTGACGCGGGCATTAATATTTTCTTTGGCGCCTTTGCCACTGACGATGGTTGTATTTTCTTTGTCGATAGTTACTTTTTTAGCTTCTCCCAGCATATCCAGGGAAGCATCTTCCAACTTGTAACCTTTTTCTTCGGAAATTACCGTACCACCTGTGAGGATAGCAATGTCTTCCAACATCTCTTTTCTCCTGTCGCCAAAGCCGGGAGCTTTCACGGCTACAACCTTCAGAGAACCACGAAGGCGGTTAACAACAAGTGTTGCCAAAGCTTCATCTTCAATATCTTCGGCAATAATTACCAATGGTTTACCGCTTTGAACAGCTTTCTCAAGAATAGGAAGCAGGTCTTTCATCACGGAGATTTTCTTATCGTAAATGAGAATGTAAGGCGATTCGTAAACTGCCTGCATTTTTTCGGTGTCGGTTACAAAGTAAGGAGAGATATAGCCGCGATCAAACTGCATACCTTCCACCACATCCACGTAGGTTTCAATTCCTTTAGCTTCCTCGATGGTAATAACCCCTTCCTGTTTAACTTTGCCCATGGCTTCGGCAATAAGCTGACCGATTGCATGGTCGTTGTTGGCAGAAACAGAAGCTACCTGTTCGATTTTTTCATGACTATCACCAACTTCTCTGGTTTGGTTTTTCAGTGATTTGATGACCTCCTTAACAGCTTTGTCAACTCCCCGTTTCAAATCCATGGGATTAGCGCCGGCTGTAACGTTTTTCAGTCCGGCTGTAACAATAGCCTGTGCCAAAACTGTAGCAGTCGTAGTTCCGTCACCAGCAAGATCGTTGGTTTTTGAAGCCACCTCTTTGACCATTTGGGCGCCCATATTTTCAATAGGATCGCTCAGCTCAATTTCTTTGGCTACGGTAACGCCGTCTTTGGTTATCTGCGGGCCGCCGAAAGATTTATCAATAATGACGTTTCTTCCCTTAGGGCCTAACGTTACTTTCACGGCATCGGTTAATGCGTCAACACCTTTTTTCAGGCCATCTCTTGCTTCTAAATTAAATAAAATGTCTTTTGCCATTTTTCTAAATTTTTATCTGTTATTACTAATTTTTCGTTACTTAAATAATTGCCAGGATATCTGACTGACTCATAATGAGATAATCTTTGTCATCGATGGTTATTTCGGTTCCGGCATATTTGCCATAAAGAACCTTATCACCAGGCTTCACATGAATGTCATTATCTTTATCCTTTTCGGGAATAGCCACCACCGTTCCTTGTTGTGGTTTTTCTTTGGCAGTGTCAGGAATGATAATTCCACTTGCTGTTTTCTCTTCTGCGGGTGCAGGCTCAACAACCACCTTGTCTCCAAGTGGCTTAATGTTCAACTTATCCATAATATTTCTGTTTTTTTCGTTTAAAATTTGAACTACTCTTTATCTGTCATATATTATGCCAAAACGAAGGCATAAAAAAAATGTCAGAATGCTATGACATTCTGACATTTTATTAATGAATAAGCTGTGGTGGCTATTTCTTAGTCGCCGGCTTTTTCTTGTTACTTTGAGGCGTCTGTTTCATGGGAGGAGCATTAAAGTCAACAGCCGGCTGTTTTACATTATCAATCTTATTTTGCAATGCACTGTTTTGTAAATCCTTGCCACTGTTTCCACGAGGAATGATCATAGTAGCAGTGAGACTCAGCAGCAACAAGGCAACAGCAAGTGTCCAGCTGGCTTTCTCCAGGAAATCAGCGGTTTGACGTGCTCCCATAAACTGGTTTCCGCTACCAAAGTTGGCTGCAAGACCACCACCTTTTGGGTTTTGTACCAAAACGATTAATCCAAGTATGACACAGACAATCAAAATCAGTATAGAAATAAAAATATACATCTTTTTAAGCTTTAAATATTTACGTTCTTTTTTGCTTTCTCAATAAGGGATGCAAAGTAACTACTTTTTTCCGGGAATTTCAAAATTAATTTTTCATAGATATTAATAGCTTTTACATAGTGTCCCTGATTCAGATAAATATTTGCAAGTGTTTCGCTAATAATATTTTCCTCGTCCACAACACTACGTTTAGCATATTCAACAGGATTGTAAAATGTATTTTGCGGGGCAGATATGGAGGGCTCATTTTTTATAAAAGAGTCGATAATCTCTTCTTTTGATAAGGGTTTTGATGCTCTTCCGGATTTCTTTTTTTCCTTTTCCGCTTCAATTTCACGAATACGTTCTTCGATAATTTTCTTAAGCTCATCAATAGTATAGGAACGGCTCTCCGGCGGAGGCGTATCTTCACCGGAAGGTTTCCCCCCAGTTTTGGCAGGTTTTTCTTTTTCAGGTTCCGGATTTTCCACCTTTGGCACAGGCCTCTTATTCGACTTCTTCCCGGCTTCTTCATCGGGCAGGACAATCCGCACCGAAGACTGGTTCAGCCGGTCAATATGTTTTTTTAAGATGCGCCTGTTGCCGGCATAGACCGCGGTTGTTTTTAATTCCGCATCGTACATTACATTTTTGTCAATATACAATTTCAGCGTAAGCAAAGTGTGTGCCGAAGAGCAATAAGGAAAGTCTTTTACCATGGCCATTAAATCGGAAAGGGAAGCGATTTCCATTTTCGAGGGATGACGGAGATATGCCGTAAATTGTTCCTGGTTCATAAGGCGAAGTTAATAAAGATTTGATTACCAGTTTACCAGGGCTTTATTAAAAATATTATCAGTAAGATCACTGACGATTTTATTTATCAAATCATTTTTAATGCTGTTATAATTATCTGTTGAAGAGTAATCGATATATTGTGTAAACGATGTCTCAAAATCTTTTGAAGGTTCCAGCCTGCTCGAAAACCGCACATTCACAGTAATGGTAAGCCTGTTGAGTGCCGCCGTCTGATCAGCCTGAATGGCCACAGGTTTAGTACTATAATCTGTAATTTCGCCTTCAAGAGCAATATCACCGTTTTTCCCCACCATCTCCAGGTTAGTTTGTGAGGTAAATCTGTCGCGCAGGGCATTGGTAAAAACAGCACTCAACGTTGGTTCTACAATTTTTGCCTTGTTGGCAAAATATTGAATAGACATGGTCTTGGCGCCGGCAGGAACAGAAGCCCCTGTAAAAGAATAGACCCCGCAGGAAGTAAAAAAGAGACTAAAGAAAAGAAAGAAAAAAACCTTCAGAAGAGAGTTCTTTCTATCTTTGAAACAATTTTTGGTGGATGAACTACTGAAAAAATTTGCCAAGACTGTATGATTTTCTTTTCTGCAAAGGTAAAAATTATACGTATCCGGTGTTTCAGTCAAAACAAAGAGTTTCAACCGCCACAGAGAAACGCAAAATGAAACAGAAACTCATCATTATTATTTCAGCTCTTTTTTCAGGAATCCTGCTGCTTTCCTTTACTTCATGTCAGAATTCCCATGGCAGGAAAAGCAAAAAGGAGCAAAACACGATGGTAGATACAGTAACTTTTCACTCCGGCGTTGTTTATGACAGTGTGAGCTGTTTCCGCAATCAGGGAGAATCGTATGCACTCTACCTGCCAAAGAATTACGTTGCCACAAAGAAATTTCCGGTACTGTTTTTTTTCGATGCCCACGCACGGGGATGGCTACCGGTGAAGCGATACAAAACGCTGGCCGACAGTTTCCGTTTTATCCTTGTTGCTTCCAACGAATCAAAAAACGGCCAGGCGGCTCAAAAGCGAAACCAAATTATCTACCACTTCATGCAGGACGTAGAGCAACGTTTTTCTATTGATCCCGGCAGAATCTACACTGGTGGGTTTTCCGGTGGCGCCCGTGTTGCTGCCGGCATTGGACTTTCCAATCAGGATATTGCCGGCGTTATCGGCTGTGCTGCCGGTTTCCCGAAGCTGAACCACATCGCCAATACCCGGCTGGCATATGTGGGCATCGTGGGAAATACAGATTTTAACTTCATGGAGATGAAACAGTTGAATAATGAACTGGAGACAGCACACTGGCGTCATGCCCTGCTGGTTTTTGATGGCCACCATCAATGGCCGCCCATGAAGACAATGAAAAAAGCTTTTTACTTCCTACAAACCGATGCCATGCGCCGGCAACTTGTCCCGATGGACAAGCTCCTCATCTCCCGGCTGAAGGCCGGCTTCGAACAGAGGAGAAAGCTGGCCATCCAAGATAGTAATCCTTTGTTGCAGTGGCGAATAGATCAGCAGGTCATCGCTTTCCTGAACGGGTTAACACCGGTGGGAACTTATGAAAAAGAGATGCAGAAGTTGTTACAAAATCCCATACTGAAGAAGCAGCAACAACAGCAGGTTTTTTTGAAAAAGGAAGAGCATAAATGGCAACAGACTTATGCTCGCGCTTTCGAGAACAGAGATGCAGGCTGGTGGAAAAAGGCTCTTGACCATCTTTCGGATATGCAAAAGGGCGCCAAAACACCCGCTGAAAAACAGATGACAAGGCGGCTTTTCAACTACCTCAGCCTTATGTCGTATCTGTATGCCGATGGAAGCCTAAAAAACAACCAGGCCGCAGTTGCCGGAAAATATTTAATGATTTACGAAAAAGTGGATCCAACGAATCCGGAAGTTTACTTTTTAAAAGCGTTGCATTATGCCATGAAAGGGGAAACCAATGCCATTCTCCCCGCTTTACAAAAAGCAGCTGACAATGGATTTAGGGATGTTAAGCGGGTGGAAGATAATCCTTATTTCTCCGATTTGCGACAAACCCGGACATTCCGGAAAATTCTACTTAGGGTGAAAGAAAATAAAAGGACGGCAGAAGAGCGCTAAATTTTCCCTACAATAATTAATTATTTGTTATCTTTGCCCTCCCTTATTAAAATCAGGGTACCGTGGCCGAGTGGCTAGGCGGAGGTCTGCAAAACCTTACACAGCGGTTCGAATCCGCTCGGTACCTCCAGCCCTCTTAACGTGTTGAATGTTAAGAGGGCTTTTGTTATTATGGCGGTGAGCAGGCTATCACTGCAATACTTGCCGCAAGAGTCCGGAAAGATAAAACGTTTGGGCGTGGACGGACAAAATGAGGGTATCAATATTATCAGATTTTAATCCTTTGCACCCTGTCCCAGCTGATTTGCTTGTTAGCAGTGTCGATGTTGATGATTTCGAAATTCTGTAGTATCTTCTCTAACTTTATCAAAGCGTTTTTGGCACCAAAACGATAGCGTAATTTCAGGTATAAATTCCTTTCAATGTAATTATGGATACCGACATCAAAATCACGGGGGTGGAAATAGAAAAGCATGTAATCTGTATCCAGAATCTTTTTTTGCAACCACCAGTAAGGTGAAACTCTGAAATAGCCACTACCGGAATAGTTAAAATTGAAACTCAAAAAAGAGACCGTCAATACCGGAAACTCTTTTATTTCCACTCCGTTATGCTCAAAGATAAAGGGTTCCTGAGGAAAGAAAGGTGCTTTTTTGGTTTGCTTGTTTAACGTAACAACAGAGCTGTCATTTTCAATACCCAACTCATACAAAATATCCAATGCCCATAGGGTGCTGTTATTTATTGACATTCCGGGAGCACGGTACGATTTCACCTTTTTTCCAGTCATATCTTCCAGCGTTTTAATGCTACGTTCCGTATCCTTTTTAAACGCTTTTCTTCCCAAATCATCAATTTTTTTATGATAAAAGGAGTGCACGGCAATTTCATGCCCCATAGTTGCGAGCTCTTTTACCAGAACAGGATACCGCTCAGCTTCCCATCCCAGCCAAAAAAAGGTAGCTTTCAAATGTTGTTCTGACAAAAAATCACAAATCCTTTTGGTATTTTCCAATAGATGTGTTGTGGAAGTTTCCCACTCTTTCACTTTCCCGTAATGGGCTTTATTAAAAGTATGAAACCAGTCTTCTATATCGAAAGTAAGAATATGCACGTACCTTATTTAGATTAATGATATTTTCATTATCGAACAAAACCCTTTATAAAATGCAGGAAGCCCTTCCGACAGCCGTATTTTTAGTTAACTTTCCGGAATAATTCAAATACCGTTTTATGTATTGCCCTTTTTACTTCCGTATCAAACTGTTTATTCAGAGATACAAGCTACAACCATTGGTTGACGTTCTGCTGTTCGCTATCATCATTTACTTTTTCCACTGGCTTTGGTGGAGTGGCGGGCTAAAACATTTTCTGGAAGATTTTGCTTTTTTCTCAGAAACCGAACAGTTTCTGGCACATCAGGTCTTTTTGCCTGCAGCCTGGATAGTGGAAAACATATTGCACTATCCCATTAGAACAATGGATAACACGATTTATTTAGCCAACCATGCTTATGTTGCCGTAGAAGGAGCCTGCTCGGGGCTTAAACAATTTTATGAGTGGACTGTTTTGATGATACTTTTTCCCGGACCGTGGAGAAAAAAGCTTTGGTATATTCCGCTCGGCCTTATCGTAATTCATATCAATAACATTATCCGGATTGTGATTCTTTCGGTAGTAGTCGTCCACTGGCCACAGCATTGGGATTTTATCCACATGTGGGTGTTGCGGCCTTTCTTTTACGTGGTTATCTTTGCTTTGTGGGTTGTGTGGGTGGAAAGAATTAAAGATAAAAGACAAAAGTAAAAAGACAAAAGTTTACTCGAGATAAAAGACAAAACATCAGTGGTTTCCAACCTCTTTTGTCTTATTTTATTTTCTGGTTTTTTGAACTATTGAACCTAAAATACTTTTTAGCTCTTTGGATTCCTGAATTAGCCAATCAAGTTCAACAAAGTCAACACCTGTTTCTGTAATAGCTTTTATTATTCTTAACCAGTAATTTGATTCTCTCATTTCCCTCAGAGAGATTCTTGTTTTGTTATTAAAATCCGCTTTTGAGGAACCCGCCTGTGCCTCCTCGTAATTGGAACCGGAGGAAGTAGAAGATTTTGCCAACTGATATTTAATCACTTTATACTCTGTTGAATCAGGTAAAATTCTAATAAATAGCAAACATCTGACAGCAAAATTGAATAATCGTTGTTGTAAATCGTTTTTCATAAGACAAAAATATTGGTTAAAGATAAAAAGATCAACGCTATTCAGGCATTAACATTACACCCCTTTTATCTTTTTACTTTTGTCTTTTATCTTGTCAATAGATATGCCTCACCAAA
>CAYYOW010000047.1:10634-15875 GCA_964473395.1 uncultured Lentimicrobiaceae bacterium
CTCACCAAAGCCGGGCCCAAATAATAAGCCACAGGATAAGGTATTTTACGCCATAAACCAGCCAACCATTTATGGTTTTTAATATTAACCCGCTGATTTACCGCGCATTCATAAATAGGAACATTTTCAACCGGCCAGTGGTTTTTGTATTGGAAGACACTTCCATTTGCATCACTGCGGCCAAAAGAGTATACGTTTGCGTGCTGACGAATAGCATATTGTATCATTTCCCAATGCAAAAAATCCGACACATATTCTTTTTGTGTTTCCTTTTTGGTAGAAAACCAAGCGTTTTCCCAAAATCCGTTATAGGACATTAACATGGCTGCTGCTGCCGGTTTCTTTTCTTTGTAGATGACAAAAAAGAGCGCTTCTCCAAATTCATAGGCTTCAATAAAATCGCTGAAAAAGTGCCTTCCATAAGCAGGAGAACCCAGACGATGCATGTTTCTTGCATAAGCCGTATAAAAGTCATCCAAAAGCTCCTGCTTTCCCTGTTTTACAGAAAAATTACTCTTTTCTGCTTTACGAATCTTCCGGCGAAGATTTGAGGATAGTTGCTGGAAAAGTTCTTTTTGACCCGCCTGTAAATGGATGATAGAAGAAACTTTATTGTATTTCAATTCATTCTTAACAGGGCGTAACGATCTGATGTAAAGCTTACTACCCAACATCTCCAGTGACACCCGGCTTTTTACATCAACCTGAAAAAATCCAGAATTAATTTTCTCCTTTTCGATAGAAACGACCAGCCATTTTATCAGTTTTTCATTATCAAATTCTGCATTATCATTCCTAAACACGCCACCATAGGAAAAATGCGGGAGGCTGACCCAGGCTTTTCCGGTGTTCACCAATGGCAACAGTCCTGCTACCTTATTGCCATCAAGCAACAGGAAATACCAGGATTTCCAATGAAAATGATTTTGGAAAAAATAAAAAAGGGAGGGGTTAAAAGAAAAAGGAACCGGAGCCGGCAGCGAGGAGGTAAAATTGTTCCAGAGGGGAAGGGCGGTGGTGGGAGAAATTTCTGTAAATTGGGACATAAATATTTAAGGGAATTTGCCAGGGGGGAGAGAGAGATCCACCCCCTACCCCCGCCAGCGGGGGACAAGTAGGGGCTTTTGCCCAGGATTGCAAGCTATCCCTCCCGATCTTCGGTACGGGACAGATTAAAAATCATAATACAAATTCCGCAGGGAGGTGCGGAGTCCGATGTAGAAATAATGTGTATTTTCCGTGGAGACATCTGACTTCAGGTTGCGGAAAACCATACCCATGGTGAAGTTCAGATTATAAGAGGGATTGATAAGGAAAGACGCTTTTAGATCCTGATAGATAAGCCGGGTACGGATTCCCTGGCCAACATAATTACCATAGGCATTTACATACGTGTTATAGGATTTGTAAATATCTCCACCATAATTCTTCCCCGGAGGATCCAGCCCTTTAATGGAATAGAGGAGCTCATAACTAAAGAAAAGCCGTTTATAGTTATACTTTATAAAGTTTACCGATTCCCAAAAGTTGGAACCAAAAGGATGTGCCAATGGCTGGTTATAATTTCCATAATTAATACGCTCAACAGCCTCCGAGTATGTATAGGGACGTACGTAGTTAAATTCTGTCTGAAAATAAAGGTTCTTCACGTTAAGAGCATCAAAAGTTTTAAACCCCAGTTGAAAGGCCTGCTTATTAATCCAATAACCATTTCCACTTAGCACTTGATGGAGATTAAATTCGTCAAGGAGCAATTGTCCGTAAAAAACATTGTGTTTCCCCACAAGAACGCTCAGATTAAATCCCAGCAAGGCATTATCGGGAGAACCAAGACTAAATTCCACCGGGCGTAATAAGATGACCGGGTTAAGATATTGCCAATCGAAACCCCGGTAACGACCCAACGAATCCGTAGCCGGCCAGACAACAGCATCAAATAGGCTGAGCTTAACCCGTTTTGAGATAGCCCAGCTAAGATAATGAACCGTCGAATATTTTCGCGCATAGCCTAACCCCGGGATTTCCTCCCGGAGATCAAGATATTGGTTATACAGCACCATGTACTTGATATGCCAAATATTAACAACCATTTTGAAATAGGCATTCGCAAAAGAATTGTCTGATAACAGCAGGGAACGATAACCATCGCCAAGGAAATTTTTTCCTTGTCCCAGCTGAAAAGTGAAATATTTTCCGGCAGCTATTGAGATATATCCGGTAGCTGAGTTATAATCATATCCCTTGCCATTCAGATAGAAATGTTCCCCCTTACTGTCAATCAAAATTTGAAGACGGCCCTGTCCGGGAACAATCTTGTTTTTCCTGACATAGGTGTCGATATAATTAACAAAAGTGGCCTGGTTCTCATAAAAATTGGTATAAAATGTAAAAATTTTACCAATTCGCCCTTTCACCTCAATACCTCGCGTGTTAACCCAGACATTTTTACTTTCAGAAAAGTCGTGGCCATAAGAAAAGTCCATTAACGGGTTTACCACTAAGGAAAAGTTTTTCTTATAGAGGGTTATCACGTCATCATTAAAAAGTTTATCCCAGGCTTTTTGTCTCCATTTTTTATCAATCACACGGTTCATCCGCAGAAGTGACTGCAGCGAATCATAATTAACCACCGCGTTTATATCCGAAAAAGCATAAGGCCGGATGGATGTGTGAAACCGAACATTCTTACCATACAATGCTTTCTGCAAAGGACGGTTATACTCCTGATTTAAAGGGAGATATGCGCTTTGCGAAAAAACAGTCAGACTTATCAGAAACAGGACAACAAAGGAAAGACTGAATCGTTTTTTTCTATTCATAATCCCTGACTTAAGATAAGGCTTTTGATTCAAGCAAAGTGCGGCAAATATCATCCGAAGATTACTCATTCATAGTATTAGGAAATCAGGCTTTTTTATCAAGTACCTGAAATACAGAATTATTACTTACAAATTCGGGGACAATCTCTTTCATTTTCCGAACAATCTGAAACTCATCTTCTTCTATGATAAGAGCGGTTAGTTCATCAATAAACTTACTGACTTCTTTGTAAGTGAGGCCGGAAACTCTGGCACGCATAATTTTGGGATGGGGTGTTGGCAGCAGGTTTTCGCTGTTTGTAAGCAACTCCTCAAAGAGTTTTTCACCTGAGCGCAGGCCTGTTTCCTCAATTTTTATATCAACCTCCGGTTTAAAGCCATACAGCTGTATCATTTTTACAGCCAGATCATAAATTTTTACAGCCTCTCCCATATCGAAAACAAAAATATCATCGCCTTTTCCCATGGCCCCGGCCTCCAGCACCAGACTACAAGCTTCCTGAATGGTCATAAAATAACGGGTAATATCCTTGTCGGTAATGGTAACCGGACCTCCATGCTCAATTTGCTTACGGAACAGGGGAACCACAGAGCCGTTGGACCCCAGGACATTGCCAAACCTTGTGGTGACAAACCGTGTTTTTCCATTAGCAAGGCTTTGAATATACATCTCAGCGATACGTTTGGAGGCTCCCATAATATTGGTCGGATTAACCGCTTTATCTGTAGAGATCATAACGAACTTTTCCACTTCAAATTTCAACGCTAAATCTGCAACGATTTTTGTCCCGAAGACATTCACCATCAATGCTTCGTAAGGATTCTCTTCCATCAAAGGAACATGCTTATAGGCTGCTGCATGAAAAATAATATCCGGCCGGTATATATCCATGATACTGGTCATACGCAAACGGTCTTTTACATTGGCAACCAAAAACTCAATAAGATGAGTGTCGATTCTCCGGCCGGAAGAGTTGTTTAGTTCATACTGTAGCGTATATATGGCAGATTCTGCCTGATCAATCAGGACAACTCTTTTAGGAGCATGGGTTAAGACCTGCCTTGCCAGTTCACTGCCTATGGACCCTGCAGCACCGGTAATCATAACAACTTTATTTTTTAACTCCCGATAGACGTTCTTACTGTCAATTAAAATCGGATCGCGCTGTAATAACTCTTCTATTTTAACCCGCTCCAGTTGATGGGCGTTAAGCTGACCGTGAATCCATAAGTTAAGCGCAGGAACAACCTTTACCTGAATACCCAAATTAAGGCATGATTCAATAATTTCTTTTTTTCTTTCCGGATATAAAGAGGGAATGGATATAATCAGTTGTTTTACACGATGACGTTTGATAAAAGAGGAACGCAAGGCAACAAAATAAGAGACAATGGGTATCCCCTCCAGTGTTTTATAAGCGAGATAGGGATTATCGTCAATAAAGGCAATCACTTTGTAGTGGTATTCCTTATCTTCATAAAGTGTGTTTTTCGTGAGAACACCGGCAGTACCGGCTCCATAAATAACTACCCCTATTTCTTTTTTCAGAGGAATGTGTGTAATCCGGTTATAAATACTTTTCACAACAAACCGGCTTCCGATAAGGGAGAACAACAACAACAAATATTGCAGAGTCAATACGGAATAAGTAGGCCAGTTTCCCGGAGTAGTTTCCACACGATGTGAAATAACAACCAAAGTAAGAATAATAACGAAACCCCATGTGATGGCTTTAAAAGCAGCAAAAGCGTCGGAGACGCTTGTCTGCCTGACTATTCCCGAAAAGGTACGAAAAAAGAGAAAACCACCGATATAAATGAAGAAAACAAACCTCAGGTGCAAGAAAAACACACCGGGAACAAGGCTCTCCTGCATAAAGTTATTTTGTATCAGAACAGAAAGCCACAACGTAAATACCACCAGAAATGCATCAAACGCGAAAATAAACCAGCGTGATATATACCGCTCTGAAAAGGAATCTATAATTAATTTTACCATATGTTTTTATCTATTGAACCGGGACAATGTTTGATAACATAGAAGTCAGGGTTTTATACTGTCTTATTTTCAAAACTGAAAATATTTTCATTTACAAACGTACGAATAATTTACAGACTATATGAAGCGTAAGGGAAAAGAGGCTAAATATTATTTTGTCCGAGGGACTCCATGAGAGAGGTGCTGAGATAAAAATCTTTTTTACCAATAAAGGATTAAAATACTACTGCCGGATTAAATTCCCCTCCGATGGAGGGGCGTAGTGGCATTGGTATCTCTTTTTCGTTTAAATCCGGCATTATGATTCTCCCCATCCATTACTCCATATACACTAATCCCGGTTTATTCACACGAAATGCAATAGTAAAACCGAACTCAGTGTAACAATATCTTTCCAATAGTTGCACAAATATAGCTTAGCTC
>CAYYOW010000048.1:0-15530 GCA_964473395.1 uncultured Lentimicrobiaceae bacterium
TGAAAATAAGTCAGGATGGGAAAGTCACCCGCCTCTTTACACCCGGTTTTGATTTTAAAGAGTCTCTTTCGGCCAACGACAGCCTGATTTGCTGGAACGAAAAAAGTTTTGACCTACGCTGGTCGAATCGCGATTACTCGGTCATAAAAATTTACAATTACAAAACCAAAAAGCTGACACAGCTCACCCGACATAGCCGCTATTTCGCTCCGGCACTGTCGCCCAATGGGAAAACCATAGTAGCCGTTAGAGTTGATATGCAACAGAATTATTATCTTGATTTCCTGGATGTTGCCACCGGCAAAAAGTTAAAGGAATTTCACACACCCGGCAACCTCTTTTTTATGACACCCCATTGGTCTGCTGACGGGAAAAACATTGTTACCACCGTCCTCGGCGACAAAGGCAAGTCTATCCTGCTGCTCAACACGAAAACCATGAAACACAGACTGCTCCTGCCCTTTTCTTTTACTGAAATTAAATGGCCGATAATGTACGGCAACCGGGTTGTTTACACGGGCACTTACGAAGGCAAAGACAACCTGTATGCCATTGATGTAAAAACCGGTAAGACTTATCGTGTTTTTGACAGCCGTTTTGGCGCTATCGCACCTGTTTTTGCACCAGGCGGCGACAAGCTTTATTTCAGCAACTACACTGACGATGGCTACAAAACTGCCTCCACGACTTTCGACCCAACTATTTTGAAACCTTTTGATGTCGCCACGGCTCATCACGAATATCTCGTGGACAAGCTACGTGGGAAGAATACTTTTAACCTTGATGACTCCATTGTTCCGGACAAAAAATATCTCGAAAAAAAATACAGCCGGATTGGGCATCTTTTCAATCCCCACTCGTGGGCACCACTGGCGCTTGATTTGAACAGCTACACTGTCAAGCCGGGGGTTATGCTTCTGTCGCAGAATGTTTTGAGCACGGCCGTTACCATTCTTGGCTGGTCTTATGATCTGAATGAGCGCACAGGAAAATTTAACTTCGGTATGCGTTATCTCGGCTGGTATCCGGCCATGGGTATCAATGTAACGTATGGCAACCGGCGCGCCTATTTGGCGGATACCAGTGGACTGTCGCATGAGATTTTCTGGCACGAAACACAACTTTCTTTCAACATCAGTGTGCCGTTGGACTTCACCCACAGCAAGTGGATTAACGGTCTCCGGCCTTACATTGCCTTTTCCGAAAAATTTCTAAAAATGGGCGCCGGTTACCCATACAGGTTTAAGGAAGACCGCGTAACCACCATGCACTATCAGTTTTATGCCTACAACCAGCTAAAGCAGTCGGCCAAAGATCTTTATCCCAAATGGGGTCAGAACATTCAAATTGATTATGAGAATACTCCGTTTGCGGCCAGCCCAAGCAACCAGTTTGCCATACAAAGTCATTTTTATTTTCCCGGATTTGTCAGGCATCAAAGTATCGTGTTGTATGCCGGATACAACAGCCAGCAGCATGGGAATTATTCTTTCGGTACGCTTGTGAGCATACCTCGCGGATATTCGGGTATTTACGAAGATAAGATGGCTGTTTTCAAAGCCGATTATGCTTTTCCCATTGCCTATCCCGACATGGACTGGCAGGGGGTCATGTATCTGAAACGTATTTATGGACACGCCTTTTACGACTTCCTGAGAGGTGAAACCTCCGGGGTCGTTTCCGATTACACCAGCACCGGCCTGGAACTTTACACCGATTGGAACTTTCTAAGTTTCTTCCCCAATGTTTCTGTCGGATTACGCTGGTCGTATGCTATTAACCACGATGCCCAAACTTTTGATTTTCTTTTCGGAATAAATTTTTAACTTTTAAACTATAAAATTATGATGTACTCCATTTTGGAATTCCTGAGCACAGTAGTTTCCATTCTCATTATCGGTGCAATACTCCCGGGTATTCGCATCAAAGGTTCCACTTTTTGGACCGCCAGCCTGATAGCTCTTGTACTGGCCATGCTGAACTTTCTGGTATATCCGCTTTTGGTGATATTATCACTGCCTATCACCATCCTTACCTTCGGTCTTTTTCTGTTGGTAATCAATGCGTTTATCATCAGACTTGCCGCCTGGATAGTCCCCAATTTTAAAGTAGCCAATTTATGGTGGGCACTGCTTTTCAGTATCCTGCTGAGTCTTGTGACACTTTTCTTTGAGATGTACCTATTTCCAACAGCTATGTCTGTCTAACTCGGAATTTTGGGGTTATCAACAGGAAGTATGTGGCGAATTGATTGGCTATAAGTTTGACCATCGTCTGACAATTCTCTTTCCGTCGTTATCTAACCTACGTTGGTCTGTCTTTTCCGCACATTGGTCAGATAGAGCAAATAATATGAAATAAAACGCCTGCTATCTTTGTCAAAAGAGCAAACAATCAAAATTATAAAAAGATGAAAAAAATTGGAATTATGATTTTTGCTTTACTGTTTGCCGGAATGGGGATGGTAAATGCACAGCAACCACAACAGAGAAAAGCGCAGATGCGTAACTATTTTCAGCAAACAGTATTGCCTTTTGTAGAGCAACAACAGGCAAAGTTTGAACAGGTTTTGACCGCCTCCGAAAAAGCAACGCTAAAAGAAATCCGTCAGGAGATGGCTACATTCCGTAAGCAAGGTACCCAAATGAGGAAAGCAATGCAGGGGAACTTTAACCAACAAGCCTGGAATAACCGTAAGGCCAAGCTAGACGCCATAGTAGCCAAAGCCCGCAAGCTGGCCGACATTCATCCTAAAGAGGCAGAAGCCTATAAAAAGGCCGTTGAAAACGAGATGGTAAAATGGAAAAGCCACATGCCCGCCATGGCAAAGGGAAGAATGGGGACAGACCCTCAACAGAAGATGCAAAGATTGAGTGACCCTGCACTGGGATTACTGCTGAACGGAAGCCAAATGAGCAACATGATGATGCATCACCAGCGTGGGATGCGAGGTAAACAGGCTATGATGAAAGCCATGCGCAATCCTGAAACCAGGGCCAAAGTGAAAGCTTATGCAGAAAAAAATATTTTTCCAGTCATAAGCAAAGAACGGGAGACTTTTGATAAGGTACTCAGTAAGAGGGAAAAGAAAATAATAATCGATGCACGGCTACAGATGCAGGCACAAAAATCCAAGATGATGCAAATGCGCGCAAACGGCAAAATGACCATGAACGATTCGACCATGCTGGCCATGTGGCAGAAAATGGATAAAAACCGTGTTGCACTCCGACAGATTGTGCTGGACCATTACGCTGAATTGCAAAAGCAACTAGCTCCCATCAAAGAGAAAATGCCACAGTGGCGGGCTGATATCCACAATATTATTACGCCAAACAGACTGCAGCATCAATTTAAGCCAAGAGGAATGTCGCACATGCCGGCAAAAGCTTTCCTGAAAAGTAGAAAAGAGATTATGTTTCTGCTCTTCGACCCACAACATCCAGACAGTAACATGTTTATGCATCGCATGCACGGTAACGGAAAAATGTAATCCCCAATATTTTTCTTTTGCCGAATTTATTTAATAAATTTGCTAAATCGAAGTACAAACAAAGAGTTACATCCGCAACTTACATTCAGAAGGGTCAAACAGTTGTAGCTAAAAGGGGGAAAGAAAATGGAAACATCTAAAAAGTACGATAGGTTTTCGAAAATTTATGATAGATTCGAAGGTTCCGTAGAGAAAAATAAATTTGGAAAGTGGAGAGAGATGGTATTTCAAATGATTCCATCAGGCTCAACACTGCTGGAAGTGGGCATCGGCACAGGGAAAAATATTCCATACTACGGAAAGGATCTGCACGTTGTGGGCATTGATTTTAGCAAAGGTATGTTGGATAAAGCACGAGAAAAGGCAAAAGGCTACCCAGAGAAAGATGTACAGCTTTTGCAAATGGATGTTGCTGATTTAGATCTCCCTAACGACCATTTTGATTTTGTGGTTTCAACTTTTGTCTTCTGCACAGTACCAGATCCGATGGCCGGGGTGAAAGAAATTAAACGGGTACTTAAGCCCGGTGGAAAGGTAATCTTCCTCGAACACATGAAAAGCGCCAAGTGGTACTTCAACCTAATGTTATACACCATGAGCGGTATCAGCATACCGCTCATCGGAACAAGCATGGTGAGGCAGACGAAACTAACGATACAACAGTCGGGATTGCAAGTGATAGAAGAAAAAAATCTTCTTTCTGATATTGTAAAGCTATTGGTTTGTACAAAGTAAGGGTATTAACCCGAGTTCGATATAAGCTTTTACCCTGGTGCAAACGATTGAAATACATCTTTTTCAGCAAAAAAGTATCCCGGTATATTTCAGGAAAAAGTTCTGCCGCTCTTGCCTTCGCTTCGTTTGGCCATTTGATGGAATTGCCGTATTTTCGGTCTTTCTAAAGAATTCGTTATGGCAAGAAAACCGCATCTCAGTTTTTGGCAAATCTGGAATATGAGCGTGGGATTTTTCGGGATACAGTTTGGCTTTGCTTTGCAGAATGCCAACGTAAGCCGGATTTTCCAAACCCTCGGTGCAGATATTGGTAACCTCTCCATTTTGTGGGTGGCCGCTCCGGTAACGGGCCTTATTGTTCAACCCATCATTGGGCATTACAGCGACAAAACCTGGTCCCGACTTGGCAGGCGAAGGCCTTATTTTCTGGCGGGAGCCCTGCTGGCCTCGCTGGCGCTGCTCATTATGCCCAACTCACATGTGTTGTGGATGGCTGCCGGTATGTTGTGGATTCTGGATGCTTCTATCAATATCTCTATGGAGCCTTTTCGCGCCTTCGTGGGCGACATGCTACCTGGAGAGCAACGTACACAGGGTTTTGCCATGCAGAGTTTTTTTATTGGAACGGGAGCCGTTATTGCCAGCGTACTTCCCTGGGTAATGACCAACTGGCTGCACCTCAGCAATACTGCACCCGAAGGCGTTATCCCTCCCTCGGTAAAGTGGGCGTTTTATATCGGTGGAGCAGTCTATTTCATTGCTGTGTTGTGGACTATCATTACCACCAAAGAATATCCGCCCGAACAATTGGCAGCGTATGATGCGGAAGAAGAAGAACGTAAACATACCAGCGTTACCACAGCCTCGCTTGTTATAAATCACCGTGAAAAAGGAAAAAAACAATCCCGCAACGGATTTCTCTGGATAGTTTTCGGAGTTTTGCTAACCACTTGGTTTTATGAAGCGGAACTTACCAAGGATTTATACGTGCTTTCCTTTGGCCTGATAGCATTAGGAGTTTTAATGCTCATTTCTGGTGTTATGCAACTAAAGTCCAAAAACAAAGCTGCACTTGTGGAAATTATGAACGACATGTTCAACATGCCCAAGACCATGCTGCAACTAGCCTTTGTACAATTCTTTAGCTGGTTTGCCCTGTTTGCCATGTGGATATATACTACTCCGGCGGTTACGGAATATGTATTTCACACCACCAACACCGCTTCGGCAGCATACAACAACGGCGCCGACTGGGTCTCCATTTTGTTTGCCGTTTACAATGGCTTTGCTGCTATTGTTGCCTGGCTTCTCACGCCGCTTGCCAAAGCCACGAGCAGAAAATCAGCTCACGCCATCTCGCTGCTTCTCGGAGGGCTTGGGCTTTTCTCCATCTACTTTATCCACGACCAGTATCTGCTGATAATTTCTATGTTGGGTGTCGGCGTGGCCTGGGCTAGCATTCTGTCCATTCCTTATGCCATCCTCACCAATGCACTGCCTCACGACAAAATGGGAATTTACATGGGAATTTTCAACTATTTCATTGTGATTCCGCAAATTGTAGCGGCTGCTATTCTGGGTTTCTTTTTGCAAAAGTTTTTCCACAGTGAGGCCATTTACGCACTGATTATCGGAGGCATCTCCATGTTACTGGCTTCTGTTTTAGTTATGTTCGTGAAAGATAAAGGTTAAGCTTCCGGCAATGGTTGTAAAGGATGGATTCGTTGATGTATCTGGCGTCAGGTTGTTTACCCGAAAGCTGATTCCTGATGGAAGTAGCCGGGACAAAGAGAAACCAGTAGTCATTTTTCTTCATGAAGGCCTGGGTTCAGTGGAACAGTGGAAAGATTTTCCGGAGAAATTTGTTGAGAAATGCCATTTACCTGTTCTGCTTTACGATCGTATGGGCTATGGGAAGTCTTCGCCTCGCAAAGAGAAGCGCGGACTCGACTATATCCATCGGGAAGAAAAGCTGCTAAGCCTTCTTATCCGGAAGCTTTCCCTGAAAAAATATTACCTCCTCGGGCACAGTGAAGGCGGTTCGCTGGCTTTGATTCATGCTGCAAAACATCCGGTTGGGTTGTTGAAAGTTATCACACTTTCGGCCAATACGGAACACGAACCGCGCATTACGCCTGCCATTGAAAACGTGAGAAAACAATACGAAAAACCAGATTCCAAATTAAAACAGGCACTCCAAAAATATCATGGGTCACGTTGTGATGATGTTTTTTATGCTTGGTGCGACACCTGGACGGCAACTTCCTTTCAAAGCTGGAATATCAAAACAGAACTTAGCAGGATTCAGGTTCCCATTCTCGCTATCCATGGGCGTAATGACCAATACACCAGTCTTCAGCAGATAGAAAATATCCAGCAATTAGTCCCTGCAAAAAAAGAAATACATATTATAAATCAATGCAGCCATCATCCGCATTTTGACCATGCTGAGGAGGTATTGGCAGTTATCCGGAATTTCATCGAACAAAATTAGCCCCCACCTTTTTACTTTTTCTTCTTACCGTGAAGCCAGGTATGACGAAAATGGCATTTCTGATATTCAGGGTTTATACGCACAAATGTGTTCCTGGCATGATTGTTAATCCAGGTGTCGATGATTTTGCGTTGTTTGGCCTGTAAAGCCCATTGCTCAAAGCGCGGATAGTCCTGCTTGAGATTGGCTTTATGGGGAGGAATTCGTTTTTCAATATAAAGCAGACGGTAGGCATCTTTCTGTTTATCGGTTTTGAACGGTACGGGATTGGAAATTTCACCCGGTTTCAGCTTGTTTACAATAAACGAAACCTGTGGGGCAAGTTGTTCGCCTTCAAACTCAACACTTCCTGAACGCGGATTCAGCAGGTAGCCACCGTTGTTTCTATTCTTACCCTGCGAATATTCTTCCACTGCCTTATCAAAAGTTATGGAATCCGAACGAATCTCTTTCACAACAGTATCCAGTTTCATCCTGGCTTTTTGCAAATCCTGAGCAGACACTTTAGGAACGAGCAGGATGTGGCGAACATTGATGTAATCGCCTTTGCGGGCAATCATTTGAATAATATGATAACCTGCTTTTGTTTCCACTACCCCCGAAATTTCACCGGGTTTCAACTTGTAGGCTGCAGCTTCAAACGCCGGGTAAAGCTGACCGCGGCCATAAAACCCCAATTCGCCACCATTTTTAGCAGAGCCCGGATCCTCCGAATACAGAATGGCCAGCGTGGAGAAACTTTCTCCGTTTAAGATACGCTTACGCAATTCAAGCAGCTCTTTTTTTACCCGGAGTTTCTCTTCCAGATTTACCGGAGGCTTCCTGACAATCTGCCGGATAATATACTCCGTTTTTATCATGGGAATACTATCCTTGGGTAAGGCTTTATAATAAGCTGCTATTTCAGAAGGTGTTACGGTGACATTAGCAATAATTTTCTGCTGTACTTGCTGTGCCAGCATTTGGTCTTTTACAATATCATAAATTTCGGACTTGATCTCCGTAATTGATTTCCCATAATATTTCTCCAGCTTCTCCTGACTTCCAAACTGGTTAATAAACCCGGAAAGTCTTCTTTCCAGCTCGGCATTTACCTGGATTTTATCAACTTTTAAACTATCCACCTCAGATTGGGCAACCATAAGTTTCTGATACAACAAACTTTCCAGTATCTCGCATTTCATATCCTGCTCGGTACCGACAATGGAACCCCGCATCCGGTAATTCAAATACTGATTTTCAATATCGGATTGCAATATCGGCGTGTTGCCAACTACCGATACCACCTGGTCAATGACTTTTCCCTTAGGCATACTTAGGCTGTCCTGAGCCGATGCAGATGGCTGAAACACCACTAAAAGGATGAGAACAAATAACCCCAGGATCTTTTGGTTGTAAATATGGATACGATTGTGTCTTATCAGGTTCTTTGTCATGTTAATAGATTTCAAATTCTTTTTGTTTTATAGCTTGGTTAAAGATATCTGCCCGCAACTGGTTTATCATTTTCATTTTGCGCCTGTTTAATATGATTTGCCGAATAAAGTTTGCTTCCAGCTCTTCGGGCGATATCTCATCTTTAATTTTAAAGTTTGCAAATTTAACAAGATAAATTTTGCTGTCGTCTTTTAAACGAATAATTCGATGATTTTTTAGGTAAATACCCTGATTATAAGTCTCAATGGGAATCACCCTCAGTAATTGGTTAAATGGAATCCAGATGTTGGTATCTGCAGAAAAAGATTCAGCCATTACTGGTGCATAACTCTCCAGCGAGTCCAATAATAGACTGTCGGGCAGATGAAACATTCGCCAGAAAGTATTTTCCAGATAAGGGCTGTCTTCCCTGTTACGGTCAAGAATAGCATAAATTACCTTTACAATATTTTCCTTCAGCTGAAAATCTTTCAAATGGCTTTTGTAATAATTATTAATCTGTTGTTCCGTTACGATGGTATCCATGTTTTGCCTGACGTACTCTGTTTCGTACTGATAGATAATCAGCGAGTTGCGGTATTCCTCAAGCCGTTTTTTGAAATTTAGCTTCTCCGCGGATAGGTTTTTTTCGGCCTGCTGAAGCAGCAGTTGCGTGTGTACCCATTTGTTGATGTAACTCTGGCAAAAAAGCAAGCTGTCGTGAGAGGAGACATCCTTTGGTATTATTCTTTCCAAATCATTGACATAGAGATATCTGTCGCCAACACGTGCTAACGGAGTATTGTCTGTTTCTCTTTTATGTTTGCAGCCTGAAAGACCAATGCCGGCCACTAATACCAAAACCAACAGCATGATGATCAGGCTGTATGAGTAGCTATTTCCCTTCCGGGAAAAGAGTTTTGGCGCAAATAGCATCATAATTTCTTTTTATTCTGAAACTTTATCAGCCTATTCAAAACTTTTTCGTTCACCCGTACCGGATATTTTTTCCGGAGTTGTTGCACCCACACTTTCTCAAGATAATCCTGATAGTCGGAAACAACAAGCCCGCGTGCCTGCTCAAACGTCATAATTCCGGGTGGAATTATCTTTTTAATGAAAACTACGCTGGCCTTATTTTCTATTACCGATGGGATGGCCTTCGAAAGCCCTGGACGCCAGACGGCACTGTCCAGAAGCCTGTTATCTCCTTTTTGGAAACTGCCACTGTCGGCTTTAATGCCGTTGATCTTTATCTGGTGTTTCCAGATAGCCTTCAGGAGCTGCTCCTTATCTTTGTATTGGCCCAGAAGTCTTTTCATCTGACCCATAGATTGTTTTGGACAGGAGAAGATAATAGCTTCAGCTTCCTCGCCATGCCTGTATTTCGGACGATGTTCTCTGTAAAAGTTATGTAAGCCTATAGTATCTTTCATGGCTTTCGCCCAAACCGTCTTATCCATTAGGTTGAAAAGCAAAATACCATCATGGTATTCGTTCATTAGCGCTTTAAAACCAGGATAGAAATCTTCAAGATGCTCGTTTTCATATCGCAAACAGTTGTTATCGACAAATCCATCAAACAAATGATTCAGCATCAAAGACTTATTATGGTATAATCTTTCACGCTGATGCCGTTCGATATAACGAGCAAAATCCTGTTGGGTATAAACTTTCGGCTCTGTTTTGCCAATCTCCATGAGAGCATGATTCCATATTCCAGTCAGGCTGTCCGCTTTAAATTTTCCAACCAGTACCGACGAATCCACAGCATTCATCAGCGCAACTTTAGCCTCCTGATAAACCTGCAGGTCATTGTCTCTTTTAATTTTCGCCAGTACAGCCACTTTACTCTTTTCGGCTCGCTGGTCTCTTGCAACCTGTTCTTTTAGGGTAGGCTCTTCTTCATCGAAACTTCCCGGTCGCTTTCGGCTAAGGAGTTTTATGATATGGAATCCGTATATGGTTTGAAATGGTTTGGATATCTCTCCTGGTTCCAATTTGTCAACCTGCTCAACAAACTGAGGAACAATTCGCCCCGAAGAAAACCTGGGCAATTTCCCACCATTGCCCGCAGACCCGCGATCTTCCGAATATTTTTTGGCCGCCTCTTCAAAAGACATCCCGCCTTTTATCTTCCCGTAAATATTTTGAATTTTTTCTACTTTCACAACAGAATCAGTAGGTGTAAGTCCAGGTTTCATCGCAACAAAAATATGCTCCACCTCGGCAACACCCATAGCCGGACGCTTGTCGGTTACTTTTATTAAATGATAACCGTAGCGGGTTCTAACAGGCTTTGACACCTTTCCCACAGGAGTGGTGTAAGCGGCTGTTTCAAATGGATAAACCATATTAAAAACAGTAAAGTAGCCAAGGTCACCACGGTTACCACGGTGTCCGCGTTGTTTTCCGGGGATGGCTTTCTGGTCTCTTGCCGATGGATCTTCCGAAAATTTTACGGCAGCTTTGCCAAAATCAAGACCGTTCATAATCTCCGAACGTATATTGTTGATTTTGTTCCATGCTTTAAGAGTGTCTGCAGGACTGGCATCCGGACTAACACGGATAAGAATATGGCTGGCACGCACATCGTATTTCATACGGTTATAAGCTTCTTTAACCAGCGAATCGGTCACTCTCTCATCTACAAAATAGGGACGAGCAAGTTGTTTTCGATAGCCTTTCAATTCCCTTTTAAAAGCAGGAATTGTATCCATTTTCAGCTTTTCTGCTTCCATCACTTTCAACCTGAAATTGATATAAAGTTGTAGATAATCTTTCAGGCTGGTAGTATCTTCACCTTCCGTTCCGTTTTTTTCATAAACTTTCAGAAATTCTCCTGCGGTAATCTTCTGCCCATCAATACGTAGCAGCTCCTTCTTCATCAAAGATTTCTGCGCATGAACGTTTGCAGTTAAGAAAATAAATGCTGCAAAAAACCAGATTTTTCTCATAATTTACCGGGTTAATTATCCTTTTCTACTGTAATTTGGCGCTTCGCGGGTGATAGTGATATCGTGCGGATGGCTCTCGGCTACTCCGGCAGCAGTAATTTTTATGAATTTTGCTTTTTGCAGTTCGCTGATATCTCGTGAACCGGTGTAACCCATTCCGGCACGCAGACCACCAACCATCTGTAAAACAACTTCCGACAGTGTTCCCTTGTAAGGGACGCGCCCCACAATACCTTCAGGGACAAGCTTTTTAATATCATCTTCGGCATCCTGAAAATAACGGTCTTTGGATCCATGCTGCATGGCTTCCACTGACCCCATGCCACGATAGGATTTGTATTTTCGGCCATCAAAAATAATGGCTTCGCCGGGCGACTCGTCCACACCGGCAAACAACGATCCCGCCATAATATTATCGGCACCGGCAGCAATAGCTTTCACAATATCGCCTGTATAGCGGATACCGCCATCGGCAATAACCGGCACGCCGGAATCCCGTAACGCTTTGGCAACATTATTCACAGCCGTAAGCTGTGGGACGCCTACTCCGGCAACGATACGAGTAGTGCAAATGGAACCGGGGCCAATGCCTACCTTGATACCATCGGCACCTACAGCCAGCAAATCCAACGCAGCCTCGCGGGTAGCCACATTGCCCACCACCAAATCAATTTCGGGATACTTTTTCTTAACCTGTCTGGCCATCTGAAGTACACCTTCCGAATGTCCGTGTGCAGTATCCACCACAATGGCATCCACACCGGCATCCACCAGTGCGGCAACCCTCTGCATGGTGCCGGGAGCAATGCCCACAGCGGCCGCAACGCGCAACCGGCCTCTGCTGTCTTTACAACTGTTGGGATGCGCTTCGATTTTTATAATGTCTTTGTAAGTAATGAGCCCTACCAACTTGAAATCGTTGTTAACCACGGGAAGTTTTTCAATTTTGAACTTCTGTAATATCTGTGCAGCCTCCTCAAAATTAGTAAATTCGGTAGTGGTAATCAGATTCTCCTTTGTCATAACCTCCTGAATGGGCTTGTTCATGGCTCTTTCAAAACGAAGATCGCGATTGGTAACGATGCCCACCAGTTTATTTCTCTTATCCACAACAGGGATACCCCCGATGCTGTATTCGCGCATCATGTTCAGCGCATCGATAACACGGGCACCGGCACTCAGCGTTACCGGGTTCAATATCATACCGTTTTCAGCACGTTTTACCTTTTTTACTTCGGTGGCCTGCTGATCGATGCTCATATTTTTATGGATAACCCCGATACCACCTTCCTGTGCCATGGCTATGGCCATTTTCGACTCGGTAACCGTGTCCATGGCCGCCGAAACGATGGGGATTTTCAATTCGATATTTCTGGAAAAACGCGTGGTGAGATTGGTTTCTCGTGGTAAAACCTCTGAATGAGCAGGGACAAGAAGTACATCATCATAGGTGAGTCCTTCTCCTAAAAATTTTTCATTTTCCATGGCCGTTGGAGATGATTTAAAGTTTATGCAAAACTATCAAAAATCCGCTATACCTGTAAATCCTTTTTTACGTAAAATTTATTTTAACAAGTTTTAACGGCGGTATGTTTTATAACCAATTTGTTTTCTGATAAATACAACTGAGAGTTCAGACAATGAGATACAGACAAAGCAAATACTGATCTTTTGCTTTCGTAACAGGCTGCGTAGAATTTGATTTTTATGATAGATATCGAATCCGGATTTTTGGTTTGAAGTATAAAATGGATACTTTTGTTCTATGGATAGAATCACCCTGTTTGCCGAGATCTTGCTGCCGCTTCCCATTCCCGGAACGTTTACTTATAGGGTTCCTTTTGATCTTAACGATGTTATAAAACAGGGGCAACGTGTTTCCGTCCAGTTTGGTCAGCGCCGCGTTTATGCCGGGCTGGTTACAAAACTTCACGATCGTCCGCCACAAAAAGGTATTCCTAAATATATTTTGTCCATTCTGGATGAAAAACCCTTGGTAAATCCGTTGCAATTCCAATTTTGGAAATGGATGGCCGATTATTACATGAGCACCCGGGGTGAGGTGATGAATGTGGCATTGCCTTCCGCATTTAAGCTTAGCAGCGAGTCGAAAGTGGTTTTGTCGCCCGCATTTGCTCCCGACAAAGAGACACTTAATGAGTCAGAGTTCCGCATTACCGAAGCACTTTTACAGAAAAAAGGACTTACCATCAATGAAATAACAACTATTGTTGGTTATCAGAAAGTGTTGCCGTTATTGAAAACCATGATAGAGCGGCGACTTATAGCGATGGAAGAGGAGTTGAAACAGCAGTATAAACCCAAAAAAACAAAAATGATCCGGTTGGCTCCGGCTTTTTTTGACGAAGCCGCTTTGCAGGAGCTTATGGATCAGCTGGGGAAAAGAGCACACAAACAGTTGGAACTGGTGATGGGCTTTCTTTCCATGTCAGGTTTCCCGCTGAAAAAGGATTTTTCCGTGGCAAAAGCAGAGCTGCTGACCAAAACAAAAGCCGGCGATGCCGCTGTTAAAGCCCTTGTGGATAAAGGGGTTTTTCTTCTTGAAGAAAAAATTATCAGTCGCTTTACGGAAGAAGATACAGAAACTGCCGGCTCGTTTGTGTTGAGTCAGGGTCAGCAGGAAGCTTATGATGCCGTTGTAAAACAGATGCAGGAATATCTCGTGGTGTTGCTGCATGGCGTTACCTCCAGCGGGAAAACGGAGTTGTACATCAAGCTGATGGAAGACACCCTGCAACAGGGGAAGCAGGTGTTGTATCTTTTGCCGGAAATAGCGCTTACCACACAAATTATCAACCGTCTGCGAAAGCATTTCGGCGATGAAATTGGCGTTTATCATTCGCGTTACAACCAAAATGAACGGGCTGAGGTGTGGGAAAATATTGCCGGACTTCAGCAAACGGGTGTCCATAAACCTTATCGTATTATCCTTGGACCACGTTCGGCTATGTTTCTTCCTTATGAAAATCTGGGGCTAATCATTGTGGATGAGGAACATGATGCTTCTTACAAGCAGTTCGACCCCGCACCACGCTACAATGCCCGCGATGCGGCTATTTATCTTGCCAGTCTTCACAAAGCCAAAGTAGTGCTTGGATCTGCCACACCTTCCATAGAAACTTATTTCAATGCCAAAAATGGAAAGTACGGACTGGTTTCACTTACCGAGCGCTTTGGCGGGATTAAAATGCCGGAGATAAAAGTGGTGAGTATAAAGGAAGAGAAAAGAAGACGCTTGCTGAAATCACATTTTACTTCCGTTCTGCTTGACCATATCCAACAGGCTCTTGAGAAAAAACAACAAGTCATCCTGTTTCAAAACCGTCGTGGTTTTTCGCTTAGGATAGAATGTGAGCAGTGCAACTGGATACCGCAGTGCAAGAACTGTGATGTTACCATGACTTATCATAAACGACAGGAGTTGCTGAAATGCCATTACTGCGGCTATTCGCAACCGGTGCCGGCGGTGTGTGAGGCGTGTGGCAGTCCGCATTTGGTTATGCAGGGCTTTGGAACGGAAAAAGTGGAAGAAGAGCTGGCTTTGATTTTACCGGATGCACGTATCGACCGGATGGATTTGGATACCACGCGGTCAAAAAATGCTTTCCAACGTATCATTTACAGCTTTGAAAACCGGAAAACGGACATCCTCACCGGTACACAGATGGTTACCAAGGGACTGGACTTTGACAATGTGCAGGTAGTGGGCATCCTGAGCGCCGATAACATGCTCAGCTTCCCCGATTTCAGGGCACACGAGCGGAGTTTCCAGATGATGGAGCAGGTGAGCGGACGGGCCGGAAGAAAAAACCATCAGGGAGTTGTCATTATACAGACCTGGCAGCCTGCACACCCGGTCATCCATGATGTGGTAAACCACGATTTTGAAAATATGTATGCCAGGGAATTAAGTGAAAGAAACAGGTTTAAATACCCGCCGTTTTATCGGTTGGTGATGATAAAGCTGAAACACAAAAAACCGGAATTGCTCAATGAAGCGGCTGCCGTACTTGCCCGTGATCTGAAAGCCCGCTTTGGCAACCTGGTTTACGGGCCGGAATACCCCATGGTCTCACGCATAAAAAATCTGTTCATCAAGCAGATTTTATTCAAAATTCCCCGCAACAAACAACAGGCAGAAAAAAAGCAACAATTGAAACAACGGCTGGACATTTTTAAAGCGCTGCCGAAATACAAATCCATCCGGGTTCAGGTGGATGTGGACCCGCAGTAGGGTTTTTGTTTTCCTTCCTTTTCCCATAATTCTTTACAAACCATTTCTTCTTTTCGTACAGATATATTTGTGAGTAATTCAACCTCAGTGAAAAAAAGCAAATGTGGGAGTATTTGCCAATTATTTTCCTTTTTTGACCGAAAATAACATAAAGCTTTGTTATTGCTCTATTTTACAATA
>CAYYOW010000049.1:0-15297 GCA_964473395.1 uncultured Lentimicrobiaceae bacterium
GTTAAATTCGCGAATGCCAAGGGTCTCTTTGTCAGGTTTTTTATCGACATACACAGCTTTTCCACCCCACAGCACATTATCAGCCAGAATAAAACCGCCTTTTCTGAGCTTCTTTAAGGCCGCCTCATAATAATTCAGGTATTGTGCTTTTTCGGCATCGATAAACACCAGGTCGAAAATTTCGTCCAGTTGGGGAATCAGCAACAGGGCATCGCCCAAAAGAAAACGGATTTTATTCCCATATTCAGCCTGTTCAAAAAACCGGCGAGCAAAACTTTCTATCTCTTCGTTGTTGTCTATAGTGTAAAGCAGACCTTTTTCCGGCAACGCATTAGCCATAGCCAGTGCCGAATATCCGGTAAATGTCCCAATTTCCAGAATCCGTTTGGGTTGCAACATATGCACCATCATCTCCAGAAACTTTCCCTGCACCTTTCCCGAAAGCATGTTAGGGTAGAAAGTTTTCAGGTGAGTTTCACGGTTCAACATATACAGCAGAGGGTCTTCGTCAGTGGAATGGTCTTCGATGTAAGTTGAAGTTTTTTCGTCAATCATGGTTAAAAATGAATTGTTTCTTACCTTATTTATATAGTAGCCCACTTGCCACTTCTTTGCAAAGATAACCAGAGGAGCAGAACAATGCCCATGTCTGATAAATAAACCATATAGCTGTTATTTATAAACAGCTGTAGAAAATATATTTCTCCATTAAAAGCCCGTGTTACGGGCGCAATCGTTTGTAAAAAGACATTTAGAATAAATCTAAATGTTAATTTTTCAAAAAATAGTTTGCATGCAAACTATTTTTGGCCTATTTTTGTACGCATGCGTAATAAACAGAAATAAAATGAAGTTAAACGAAACCATTGAGTTTTACATCAGGACAACTTCACTTGCCCTGTCAAGGATGTATAATTCCATAGCTGCAAAGTATGGCATTACCCAAACAGTAGGTTATCTTTTGACATATGTAGAGCGTGAGGGTACACCATCCACCCGGCTGGCCCAGTTGTTGGGGATGAAAAATTCGAGTCTCACCCGGTTGTTAAAGAAGATGGAAAAAGATGGATGTATCTATCGCAAAGTATCCCCAGAAGACAAGCGTGTTGTTAAAATATTCCTGACGGAAAAGGGTGTTGTACGAAGAAAGATAGCCAAAAAAACGGTGCTTGATTTTAACGAGAGGCTTATGAATAAAGTTGATGAAAATGAAATGAAAATTTTTTTCAAAGTCTTTGACATCATCAAAGAGCAGGTGACCATAGAGTTGGGAGAAGAACAGTCAACGAAATTTAAAATTGAAAATAATATTAACAAAGAACAACTTGTTCAATAATTAACAAACATAATCAAAATATTATGGTACGTAGAATAAAAAAAGTTGCAGTGTTGGGATCCGGCGTTATGGGCTCCGGCATTGCCTGTCATTTCGCCAACATTGGCCTTGAGGTTTTACTCATCGACATTGTACCACGCGAACTGACCGAAGCTGAAAAAGCAAAGGGACTGACAAAGGATGACAAAGTGGTTAGAAACAGGATTGTAAACGACTCATTGCAAGCAGCGCTGAAATCCAAGCCTTCCCCTATTTACAAAAAGTCGTTTGCAAAACGTATTACCACCGGTAACTTCGACGATGATTTGCCCAAAATCAAAGAATATGATTGGGTGATTGAAGTCGTTATTGAGCGCCTCGACATTAAACAGCAGGTATTTGAAAAGGTAGACAAGCTGAGAAAACCGGGCACATTGGTCACCTCCAATACCTCCGGAATTTCCATCGATGCCATGGCCGAAGGTAAAAGCGAGGATTTCCAAAAACATTTTTGTGGAACACACTTCTTTAATCCCCCGCGTTATTTGCAGCTCTTCGAAATTATTCCTTCCAAATATACAGATCCGGAAGTGCTGACATTCCTCGAAGATTATGCAGGAAGATATCTCGGTAAAACACCCGTTCTGGCTAAAGACACGCCTGCTTTTATCGCCAACCGTATCGGCACTTTCTCCATTATGGAACTTTTTAACAAAGTGAAAGAATACGGGCTTACCATTCCGGAAATTGACAAACTCACCGGCCCGGTGATTGGCCGTGCCAAATCAGCAACCTTCAGAACAGCCGATGTGGTTGGCCTTGACACACTGGTTCATGTGGCAGATTATATTCGTGAAACTACAAAAGATGAGGCCAACGACTCTTTTAAAGTTCCGGACTATCTCCAGAAAATGCTGGAAAAGAAATGGCTTGGATCAAAGACCAAACAAGGGTTCTTTAAAAAGGTAGTGGAAGATGGGAAGAAAAAATTTCTCACCATCGATTTCGACACCCTGGAATACAAAGAAGACCCCCGTCCGAAATTTTCCGTTCTGGAAAAGACCAAAGGTATTGATGACCTGCACAAACGTATGCCTGTATTGTTGGCCGACAAAGGTAAAGCCGGTGATTTTTACCGTGCTTCTTTCTACAGTTTATTTCAATTTACTTCCAACCGTATTCCTGAAATTACAGAGGACATATACAAAGTTGATGATGCCCTGAATGCCGGATTTGGCTGGAAAATGGGGCCCTTTGAAACCTGGGATTCCCTCGGCGTAGCCGAAACGGTAAAAGCCATGGAAGAAGCAGGCAACAAACCTGCACAATGGGTCTATGATATGCTGGATGCCGGTAGCACCTCCTTTTTCATTGTTAAAGAAGGTCGGAAATATTATTACGATCTGAAAACGAAAGCCTATAAAGAGGTTCCAGGTCAGGAGGACAAACTGTCGCTGGCTTTACTACGTGGTACCAACGTGGTTTGGGAAAACAACGATGTGAGCATATTCGATCTTGGTGATGGTGTTTTGAATGTGGAGTTTCACTCCAAAATGAATACCATTGGCCAGGGCACGCTGGAAGGCTTAAACAAAGCCGTTGATATGGCCGAAGCCGATTACAAAGCACTGGTTATTTCCAACGAAGGCGATCATTTCTCAGCCGGAGCCAACGTGGGAATGATTTATATGCTGGCCGTTGAGCAGGAATGGGAAGATTTGAACCTCGCCATTCAGTGGTTCCAGAAAACTACCATGCGTTTGCGTTACTCCTCCATCCCCGTTATTGCGGCTCCCCACGGGATGGCTCTCGGCGGTGGTTGCGAAGTGTGTATGCACAGCGACAAGGTAATTGCCCATGCCGAAACATACATGGGATTGGTTGAATTCGGCGTTGGACTTATCCCCGGCGGTGGCGGAACCAAAGAGTTTGCCTTACGCCTCGGCGATGAGCTGAAACCCGGAGACATCCGTACCAATGCTTTCCTAAACCGCTACCTGAGCATTGGGCAGGCCAAAGTATCCACTTCGGCTTACGAAGCTTTCGATTTAGGCTATCTCCGTCAGGGGGTGGATGAAGTGATTGTCAGCCGTGCCCATCAACTGGCTTATGCAAAGAAGGTTGCCATAGAAATGGCCGACAAAGGCTACACACAACCTGCTCCGAGAAACAATGTCAAAGTGCTGGGTAAAGAAGCACTCGGCATGGTTTACGTAGGTTCCGATGGCTTTAAAACCGGACACTATATGTCGGAACACGATGGACTGATTGCCGAAAAATTAGGCTGGGTTATGGCCGGCGGCGAGATCTCACAACCTCTCACACAAGTCTCTGAACAATACCTGCTCGATTTGGAAAGGAAAGCCTTTATGGAGCTTTGCATGCAGCGCAAAACGCTTGAGCGTATTAACAGCTTGATTACCAAAGGTAAAATCCTAAGAAACTAAATTAAATCAATTTTAATCAGAAAAATTTAAAATCATGAATGCATATATAGTAGGTGGATATCGTTCGGCAATCGGCAAAGCCCCACGGGGGACGCTGCGTTTTACACGTCCTGATGATATTGCCGCAACAGTCATCAGACATTTGTTAAGTGACTTTCCACAAATTGAAAAATCAGAAATTGACGACGTCGTAGTCGGGAATGCTTTCCCTGAGGCTGAAACAGGGATGAACATGGGACGTTTGCTTTCGCTGATGGCTCTGGATACCGTAGATGTTCCCGGATCAACCATTAATCGTTTTTGCGCATCAGGTATCGAATCTATTGCTATTGCTTCTGCCAAAATCAGTGCCGGTATTGCCGATGTGGTAGTGGCCGGAGGAGCCGAAACCATGTCGATGATTAACATGGGTGGATGGAGGCTTGTTCCTAATCCGGATGTGGCCAAAACAAATCCCGGCTGGTACCTCAGCATGGGCCTTACCTCTGAGATGGTAGCACGTGAATATAATCTGAAAAGAGAGGATCTTGACGAATTTTCTGCCAATTCTTATGCCAAAGCCTATAACGCTATTGACAAAGGTTATTTTAAAGATCAGATTGTACCATACACAGTTAAAGAGAATTATGTTGCAGATGGAAAAATAAAAACCAGAGAGAAAATTTTCGATATGGACGAATGTCCCAGAAGAGGAACTACCAAATCAGCCCTTGCCAGATTAAGGCCTGCTTTTGCTGCTGATGGTATTTCTACTGCAGGTAACTCCTCACAAATGTCTGATGGTGCTGCTTTCGTCTTGGTGGTTTCTGAAAAAATACTGAAACGTCATAACCTTACACCTATCGCCCGCCTGGTTGACTATCAGGTAGCAGGTGTCGACCCTTATAAAATGGGTATTGGCCCGATAAAAGCTATTCCAAAAGTGCTGAAACATGCCGGCATGAAACTGGAAGATATGGATCTCATTGAACTGAATGAAGCTTTTGCAACCCAGTCTATGGTAGTGGTGAAAGAAACAGGTATCAATCCTGATATTTTGAATGTGAACGGTGGTGCTATTTCTCTGGGGCACCCGCTGGGGTGTACCGGTGCCAAATTGACTGTTCAAATTCTTAACGAGCTAAAACGTCGTAATAAAAAATATGGTATGGTAACCATGTGTATCGGAACAGGACAGGGAGCAGCCGGCATCTACGAGATGTTATAATAAACTCATGTACAGTAACCTGAGTGTTACTGTACATTTTTTTAAACTGAATTATTCAACTATCAAAATTATAAAGTTATGTCAGACAATAAAGTATTAAAAGGTGGCGAATTCCTCATCAGGGAAACAAAAGCTGCCGATATTTTCATTCCCGAAGAGTTTAATGAAGAGCAACAAATGATGGCTCAGACCTGTAGCGATTTTACAGAAACGCAGGTCTTACCCAACGTAGAGCAATTAGAGCACCACGACAATGAGCTTCTGACCAAATTATTGAAAGATGCAGGCGAACTGGGTTTGCTGGGAATAGCCATTCCCGAAGAATATGAAGGCTTTGGCCAGGACTTTGTTACTTCCATGCTCACGGTGGAAGAAATGGGGAAAGGTTTTAGTTTTGCCGTTGCTTATTCGGCACACACGGGTATCGGAACGCTTCCCATCCTTTATTTTGGTAACGAAGAACAAAAACAAAAATATCTACCTAAGTTGGCTTCAGGCGAATACATTGGTGCTTATGCACTTACAGAGCCAGATGCAGGTTCCGACCCCAATAGTGGCAAGACAAAAGCCATCCTCAGCAAAGACGGAAAACATTACATCCTGAATGGTGGAAAAATGTGGATTACCAATGGCGGTATTGCCGATGTTTTCATTGTTTATGCTAAAATTGATGATGACAAAAATCTGAGTGCTTTTATTGTAGAACGCAATACACCCGGCTTTACTTTCGGTGCTGAAGAAGACAAGATGGGTATCCGTGGTTCTTCCACTATCCAGATATTCTTCGACAATGCGGAGATACCGGTAGAAAACCTGCTTGGTGAGCGAAATACAGGATTTAAAATTGCTTTGTATATTCTAAACCTCGGACGTATCAAACTTGCTGCTGCCACTACCGGGGCTTCCAAAGCCACCATCAGTGCCAGCGTACAGTATGCCAACGAAAGAAAACAGTTTAGTACTGCTATTGCTAATTTTGGTGCCATCAAATACAAACTGGCGGAGATGGTTATCCGTACTTTTGCTACCGAATCACTCACCTACCGTGCCAGCCAGAACATCGATGATGCTATTGAATCATTGATTGCAGACGGTATGGACAAAGGTCGTGCTTCCATCGAAGGTATTCGCCAGTATGCTATAGAAGCTTCCATTTCAAAAGTTTTTGGTTCCGAAGCATTGGATTATGTGGTGGACGAAGGTGTTCAGATTTATGGTGGTATGGGATACTCTGCTGAAACGGTGGTAGAACGTGCTTACCGCGACTCCAGAATCAACCGGATCTTTGAAGGAACCAACGAAATTAACCGAATGGTGGCCGTTGGCGAATTGGTGAAAAGAGGTATGAAAGGCGAAATTGATCTGCTTACGCCTGCCAAAGCTGTTGGCAAAGAATTAATGGGCATTCCCGATTTCGGCAGCACCTCCATGGATTATTTTGAAACAAAACACAAACTTATTGTGAACTTCAAAAAAGCTATCCTCATGGTTGCCGGTGCTGCTTTGCAAAAATACACCACTACTTTCCAAAACGAGCAGGAAATTATGATGAATATTGCCGATATGCTCATGTACACATACGCAGCCGAGTCAACATTACTGCGTGTGGAAAAACTTTCCGATATGTACGACGAGAAAAAACTGGCCATCTACAAAAACATTCTCGATGTGTTTGTTTTTGACTCGGCATATCGCATCAACAAAATCGGTATTGACGCCGTTAACTCCTTCGCCGAAGGTGACGAACAGGCCGGTATGCTCATGGGAATGAAACGTTTTACCAAAGTTAATCCGGTGAATGTTAAAGAAGCCCGCAGAAAAATAGCTGATCAGTTGATTGAAGCTAACAAATACAATTTTTAGTTAACAACCCTTGGGGGCAGGTCTGGCGATCTGTCCCCTTATTTCTAAAAAATAGCCAGAAACAATATGGCAAACAACAAAGACTTTAAGAAGCTGGCAAACAACGGTTTCCGCCTGAAATTATTTTTTATCAGATACATGCCAATGGGTCTTTTGAACGGCCTGCGGATTATTGAGCTGGATGAAAAACATGCCAGCGTATCCGTACCCTACAATTGGCTTACGAAAAATCCTTTCCGGTCGCTATATTTTGCCGTCCAGTCTATGGCTGCAGAACTTTCTTCGGGAGCTATGGCTATAGCAGAGGTTAAAGCAGCACCCCGGCCTGTATCCATGTTGGTTTTTGACATGCAGGCTAAGTTCACAAAAAAAGCCCAAAGCAAAGTGGTTTTCACCTGTAATGATGGGGAGGCCATTAGCCATGCCGTGCAACAAGCACTGAGAACAGGTGAAGGGCAAGTAGTTAGTATAACATCTATCGGAATTGATAAGGCAGGCGACCAGGTTTCTGAATTTCAGTTTACATGGACTTTTAAGGCAAAATAGATTATCTTCAACGATTTAATATGTGCGTATAGAAAATTTTACAGAAATCATTCAAAAATTTCACCTAATACAGTTACCTATGAAGCTAGAAAGAAACTTTGATATTCTTGACCAAAACGTCAAAGAGCATAACCAGAAAGTAGCCCTGTCTATTAAAAGAAACGGACGTTGGGAAAATTTCAGTACAGACGAGTACAAAGAAGTTGTCGATAATTTCAGTTATGGCCTGCTGGCAATGGGATTTAAAAAGGGGGACAAAATCCTGACCATTTCCAATAACCGGCCAGAATGGAACTTTGCCGATATGGGCATGGGGCAAATCGGGGTGATACACGTGCCGGTATATCCCAATATAGGTCCTGGAGAATATCAGTATATTTTAAAGCACTCCGATGCCAGTCTTGCTATTTTATCCTCTAAAGAGTATTACGAAAAAATTAAGCCACTGGCCCGTAAAGTGCCAAAAATTAAAAATATTTATACCTACGATAAAGTCAATGGTGTTCCGCATTGGGGCGAAATTGTAGAACTTGGTAAAAAGAATAAAGCTAAGTATGAAAAAGAGCTCCCCAAAATAAAGGAAAGCATCTCCAAAAACGACTTATTGTCAATTATTTACACCTCTGGTACCACAGGCCGCTCCAAAGGCGTCATGCTGACCCATTTCAACTTCATGAGTAATGTTATGGCCACCCGAAACCTGCTGGATGTGAAAGCCGGTGACCGTTGGCTGAGCTTTTTACCCATGTGCCACGTTTTGGAAAGAATGGTGAACTATCTTGTTCAGGCCAAAGGACTGGGTGTCTATTATGTGGAAAGCATTGACACCATTGGAGAAAACCTGAACGAAGTACATCCACATGGCTTCGCCACCGTTCCCCGCGTGCTGGAAAAACTTTTCGACAAAATCATGCTCAAGGGCAAAGAGCTGAAAGGTATTAAACGCTGGCTTTTCGACTGGGCTGTAAAACTTGGCGTACAGTACGAAGACGACCCCTCCAAACGCAGCAATATGTACAACCGGAAACTGAGCATTGCCCGAAAGTTGATTTTCAGCAAATGGCAGGAAGCTCTTGGCGGAGAGCTGAAAGTTGTCATTTCGGGAGGCGCTGCCCTGCAACCACGGCTGGCCCGGCTGTTCAGCGCTGTTGGCATCAAAGTGGCTCAGGGGTACGGATTAACGGAAACATCACCCGTTATTTCCGTAAACTTCGGCGAATATCCGACAATGCAAGCCGGTAGTGTTGGCCCAATACTGGATAATATAGAAGTGAAAATAGCCGATGATGGCGAAATTCTTATGCGTGGCCCCAGCCTGATGACCGGCTACTACAAAGACATGGAAAAAACCAAAGAAGCCATCGATGAAGAAGGTTTCTTCCACACAGGCGATATAGGGAAAGTTGAGAACAGTGCGCTGTGGATCACCGACCGAAAAAAAGAAATCTTTAAACTTTCTACCGGGAAATATGTGGCACCACAAATTGTGGAGAATGTTTTCAAAGAGTCTCCGCTTATCGAACAGATACTTGTGGTTGGCGAAGGTGAAAAGTTTGCTGCTGCCATCATTAGCCCTAACTTCCACTATTTGCATGGCTGGTGCTTTAAGAATAACGTAAAATTTAGAGATAATACCGAGCTGGTTCGCCATCCCAAAGTGGTGGAACGCTACCAGGAAGAGGTGGATCGTATAAACAAAACACTGGGTCGCCACCGGCAGATCAAAAAGTTTGCCGTTACCTGCCGCGAATGGTCTACCGAAACAGGAGAACTCTCCCCCACCCTGAAGTTGAAAAGGAACCAATTGAAAAAAATCTATGGCATCAAGCTGGATAATCTTTACGGATATACCGAAGATTATGGCGATCTCGGACTTGTGGAAAATGACTAAGATAACAATTCCAAAGTGGAGAAAAAAGATTAAATTCTCAGATTAATTTGCTTACCATGCCCCGCTGTGATTTTTGTATCAACGCGGGGCTTTTCTTTCCCCCTGTTTTTTTAATATTTGCTTTTTGCTGAAATAGGTGTGTAATATATCAATATCTTTTGTAATATTGCACTGTCCGAGTTCACTAACCTAAGGTGCTTGCGCTATGGTTTTTAGAGCCAATGGGTTTAAATAGAAATGTTTGAGCCTCCCGATTCCGGCATTTTGGCGGGATGAATTGGAAAGGAGCTTATATACCGTTGCATCTCAGCTTATTACAAAGCTGGATGAAGATGCCCATAGTAACAGGATAGACTTCTTTCCGTGTATTTGAAACTGAAAAAAGTATTGTTATTATGGACATTTTATTTTTGGTGTTATTGTTTGTTATTGCCGCGCTATATGCCTCTGTAGGACACGGGGGAGCAAGTGGCTACCTCGCCTTAATGGCTCTTTTCGGTTTTGAACAATACACCATGAAGTCAACAGCGCTGACATTAAACCTTTTCGTCTCCGCTATCTCTTTCTATTCATTTTACAAAAATGGATATTTCAAGTTTAACGTCCTGTTTCCATTTATTATAGGTTCCATCCCCATGGCCTTTCTCGGAGCACGTATAAATATTGATACGGGAATATACAAGACCATATTGGGCCTGTTTTTGTTGGTTGCTGTTGCCCGGTTCTTTTTTAGTCCTAAAGAAGACTTTAAGAAAACCAAAATACCTGTGTTTTGGGTAGCAAGTATTATAGGTGGTGTTATCGGTTTCTTTTCGGGAATGATTGGCATTGGCGGTGGTATAATATTAAGTCCGATATTGCTGTTGCTGCACTGGGCTAATGTAAAAGAAACCGCAGGAATATCTGCCATGTTTATCTTTTTAAATTCAACAGCAGGGCTAACCGGCCTTTATTTCAACAACAGTTTTTCTCCCAACTCTCATATATTGCTGTGGGTAATTATCGGGTTAGCAGGTGGAACAGCCGGAGGATTTATGAGCAGCAACAAGTTATCACACATGAAATTGAAATATTTGCTGGCAACGGTACTGCTCGTTGCCGGATTTAAACTAATAATCTTTTAAGATGATACCATTTGAAGAGGCCTTGGAAATAGTGCTGCAAAGCGCCAAAACACTTGGAGTTGAAAAGTCGGACTTTATGAGCTCTGTCGGAAAAGTATTGGCAGAAGAGATACAATCGGACATAAACATGCCCCCTTTCAACAAATCGGCTATGGACGGATATGCCTGTCGCCATCAGGATATTGCCAATGAATTGACGGTAGTTGAGAAAATAGCAGCCGGCAACTTCCCCCAAAAGGAGCTAAAGAAAAATGAATGCGCTAAAATTATGACCGGCGCTCCGGTTCCGGAAGGTGCCGATACGGTCATTATGGTGGAACATACCCGCCAGTTATCCGATAACAGAATTATTTACCTCAGAGAAGATTCCGTATCCAACATTTGCAAACTTGCCGAAGATGTCAAAAAGGGAGATGTTGTTTTGAAAGAAGGCACCATCATCCAACCCCGACATATTCCTGTTCTAGCCTCCGTAGGAGCTACGGATGTATTGGTTTATAAAAGCCCGAAAATAGTGGTTATTTCAACAGGAAACGAATTGGTTGAGCCTGGTTTTAAACCCAAACCGTCTCAAATAAGAAACAGCAATGCTTATCAGATGATAGCCCAGGCACAGCAACTCGGTCTGGAAGTGGAGTATCTCGGCTTAGCAAAAGACACCATGGAAGATACTCGCCGGATACTGGACAAAGCATGTAAGATAGCCGATATCATCCTTCTTTCCGGAGCTGTATCGATGGGCGATTTTGATTTTGTCCCTTTGGTTTTAAAAGAGATGGGAATAAAGATCTTATTTCACGGAGTGAAAACCCAACCGGGCAAAAGGACCATTTTTGGAATAAGTGAGAAGCAATGGTTCGTGGGTTTACCTGGAAATCCTGTCTCATCCTACGTCCAGTTTGAGATGCTCATCAAGCCGCTTATTTATAAAATTATTGGGGCAAATTACCAGGCACCAGTTTACAAGATGCCGATGTACGAAGATTACCACAGGAAAAAGGCAGATCGGAAAGCTTTTATACCGGTTGTTATTACAGAAGACGGTAAAATAAAACAAGTAGAATATCATGGTTCCGCTCATATTCATGCCCTGTCGTATGCACAGGCATTTATGATCATTGAACCGGGAGTAACAACATTGAAAAAAGGAGACTTAGCAGATGTTAGACCAATATAACAGGAAAATTAATTACCTGCGTATTTCGGTTACTGACCGGTGTAACCTACGATGTACCTATTGTATGCCGGCTACAGGCATTCAACTGATTTCGCACGATGATATCATCTCTTTTGAGGAAATTATTAAAATTGTTGAGGAGGGCGTTCGTGGCGGCATTAGCAAAATAAGGCTGACGGGGGGAGAACCTTTGGTAAGAAAAGGGATTGTTACTCTGGTCAGAATGATTGCAGAGGTTCCCGGGGTAGAAGACCTTGCCATGACGACAAACGGGATTTTATTGGAAAAATATGCCGGGATTTTGGCAGAAGCAGGTCTCAGCCGGGTGAATGTCAGCCTGGATACGCTTTCGGCCCGGAGATATGCAGAAATTACACGCGGTGGCGATATCAACAGTGTATTTCGTGGAATTGATGCAGCGAAGAAGGCCGGTCTGACGCCAGTCAAAATTAACTGCGTAGTCTTTAAGAATAAAAACGAGAAAGATGCACAGGACGTAGCTCTCTTTTGCAGGGAAAATAATCTGCAAATCCGGTTTATTCATCAAATGAACCTCGAAACAGGTGATTTTTCAGTAGTTGACGGTGGCGACGGCGGCGATTGCAAAAACTGTAACCGGCTGCGGTTGACGGCAAACGGAGAAATTCGCCCTTGTTTGTTTAACGACCTCTCTTTCCAAACAAAAAAATCAGGGATAAGCAAAGCCTATCAGCTGGCACTGAAAAATAAACCCAAAGTCGGTACAAAAAGTTTATCGGGGAAATTTTATGGAATAGGCGGATAAAGAAATAACAATAAAAACAAGTACAATTATGTCAGAATTAACACATTTGGACAAACAGGGAAAAGCCAACATGGTGGATGTGGGCAACAAACCCACACAGCTGAGGGTGGCCAAGGCCGAAGGTTTTATAAAACTCCGGAAGGAAACCGTTAAGCTTATTACAGAAAATGCCATGAAAAAGGGCGATGTGCTTACGGTTTCGGAAGTAGCCGGAATACAGGCTGCCAAACGTACAAGCGACCTGATACCCTTGTGCCATCCCATTAATATTGTGAAAATTGAGGTTACCTCCACGTTAAAAGAAGATGGAGTTCTGGTTACCGCTACGGTAAAAAGCATCGGACAAACAGGTGTGGAGATGGAGGCATTGACAGCGGTTCAGGTCGGCTTACTCAACGTTTACGATATGTGTAAAGCAGTTGATAAAACCATGGTTATGGAAAATACTCATCTCGTCAGTAAAACAAAATCGGATTTAAAGTAAAAGGAAACATGGCAAACTTTGAAGTTACCTCCGTCAATGTATCGGAAAAAAAAGGAACAATTAAAAAGCCGGTCAGCATGGTTGTTCTTACAGACATTGGTATTCCCGGCGATGCCCATTCGGGTAGCTGGCATCGCCAGGTGAGTATGCTTGCAGAAGAAAGCATCAGCAAGTTCGCCAGGCAGGCAAACAGGAAAATAATTCCCGGCGAGTTTGCCGAAAATATCACCACGAAAGGTTTGGAGCTGTACAAAACCGCCCCACTCGACAGGTTTATTTCGGACGAGCTGGAGCTGATGGTCACACAGATAGGAAAGAAATGCCATGGCGACAATTGCGCTATTTTTAGAGAAGTAGGGAATTGTGTTATGCCTAAAGAAGGGATTTTTGTAAAAGTTCTGAAGGGCGGAAAGCTATCGGCCGGGGCCAGGTTTAAATATAGGCCGAGAGTCCTGAAAATATTAATTATCACCTTGAGTGACCGTGCCAGTAAAGGTATTTATCAGGACAAAAGCGGACCTTTGGTAAAACAAATAACGGAAGAGTATCTGAAATCACGAAACCGTCACTTCGAATTCAAAGCAGAAATCATTGCTGACAATGCAAAAGAGCTGGAGCACCTGGTAAAACAATTTGTGGATGAAAAATTTGATATTATCATAACAACCGGTGGAACCGGAATAGGGAAAAGGGATATCACGCCTGATGTGGTAAAACCATTGCTGGATAAAGAGATTACCGGAATTATGGAGCTAATTAGGGTAAAATACGGAATGAAAAAGCCCAATGCCTTGATTAGCCGGGCAGTTGCAGGTACAATTGGCGAAACTTTAATTTATACATTACCGGGAAGCGCCAAAGCTGTAAAAGAGTACCTCGAGGAGATTTTACCTACCGTTGAACATTCTCTTTACATGATGAACGGATTGGACCTGCATTAAAGGCTCGTGAGATTATTGAAAAGGGCTGTGCTGTATCACTTATCTATACAGGCAAAAGCGTATCCCGTTTATTTGTAAGAAATTTATCCTGATACTTCCGTGTCCGGTTTCCACAGTTTAATAAATTTGCCACATACAATTACAGCTTAAAAACATGTCAAAAATTCGCATTGCCATAAATGGTTTCGGGCGCATCGGGCGGATCACTTTCCGGAACATTCAGAAAAAAGAGAATATGGAAGTCGTTGCCATTAACGACCTCACCGATGCCGCCAACCTGGCTCATCTTTTAAAATATGATTCCGTGCAACGGCAGTTTGAAGGAACCGTGGAACACAACGGCGGTCATATTAACGTTAATGGTAAACAAATCATTGTACTCAGCGAGCCTGACCCGGCAAAACTTCCCTGGAAAGAGTTGAATATAGATATCGTGATAGAGTCAACCGGCCAGTTTGTGGAACGTGATGAAGCTATAAAGCATGTGGAAAAATCAGGTGCCCGCAAAGTGATTATTTCAGCCCCTGCAAAAGGCGAACATGATGATGTGAAATATGTGGTTTTGGGCGTGAATGATGAGATCATTGACAGAAACGATGTCATCATCTCCAATGCCTCCTGCACCACCAATAACGTGGCGCCGCTCATCATGATTCTTGACGAACTCTGGGGCATTGACAAAGCTTTTATGACTACCGTGCATTCCTACACTAAAGATCAGAATATTGTGGACGGCCCGCACAAAGACTGGCGCCGCGGACGTGCAGCTGCCTACTCAATAGTTCCAACTACCACGGGAGCGGCCAAAGCTGCATCAAAAATATTTCCTCATTTGAAAAAAAACCTTGGTGGAGCTGGTATCCGAGTTCCCGTTCCGGACGGCTCTCTCACCGACCTGACATGTACCTTGCTAAAATCGACCAGCGCGGAAGAAATCAATGCTGCTTTCAAACAGGCTGCAGAAGGCAGGTTGAAGGGTATTTTAGAATATACAGAAGACCCCATCGTGTCGGCTGACATAATTGGAAACACCCACTCAGCAGTTTTTGATGCCAACCTTACTGCCGTTTTGGGCGATAAAAATAAACTTATAAAAGTGGTAGCCTGGTACGACAACGAAATGGGATACTCCAGCCGGCTGGTGGAACTTATTGAGAAGTTTGCTTAAAGAGGTGCTAAAGCTGGAAGTACTTCCAAGAGGATGAAACGAATTTTAGGCACTTAGTCAATCTGAATAATATTATTCTTGATTGCAAATTTTACCAAATCAACCGTAGTTTTTAGCTCGATTTTCTTCATAATATTGTTTTTGTGCGTCTCCACCGTTCGCACGCTGATAAATAACTTTTCGGCGATATGACGGTTCGATAATCCTCCGGCAAATAATTTAAAAACCTCCAGCTCTCTTGGCGACAACTGCTTCAGTTTACTCTCCTTCTCCACCGGGCCTATTTTCTGATCGGAAAGATAGCTGTGCAGTAATATATCCGTAATACTTTTGGCGTAAAATTCATAGCC
>CAYYOW010000050.1:0-15296 GCA_964473395.1 uncultured Lentimicrobiaceae bacterium
AAAATCATTATGAAAAATATTCTTATGTAAAAGCTTTGGTTGTGGATGCAGTTGCACAGCTGAATAAGGCTGTTGTTGCCAAACAAAATTATGAGAAGTATGCAAAAGCTGGTAAATGGAAAGAGGCTTTCCTATGGGCAGAACAATATTTCCAATATCAGGTGAAAGCTGCTGATTCCGGCTTACGTGCCAAAAAGTTATTAAAAGAAAAGCTGGAAAGCACTAATTAAAGTATCGTTTTTTTAAATTTATAATGATAAATATTATGAAAAAATTCAAACAGTATATAAGCCTCTTTTTGGTTGCTCTTCTTTTTGGCTTTTCGATGACTTTTACCGGATGTGGCGGTAAAAAGCAAAGTGCAAAAAAGGCCGTTGGAGTACCCTTGGGCAACGAATCTTTTGGTGAAGTGGTGAGCAGAAGAGGGCTCACTGCAGACGATGTTTTGGCAGCCGCCAAAACCTATACTCCCGACCACATCAAGGATGAATACGTAACAGTAAACTCCGGTGGTCAGGCTGGGAATCTTCCTACATACCTCGTTCCTTCCATGCGTCTCGTGAAATATACGCCAACCAATACCCGCCAGCCTTATGACGGATATGGCTATTCTGCAGAGACTTTCGGCCTGATGAAGAAGGGCTTCATCGATGGTCAGGAAATCCTTTGGGGTGACACCCACCATCCTGGAATCTCAGAAACCAATGGTGACTATAATGGGAAATGGCTGGTGATAAATGACAAAGCCAACCCCCGGCTTTTTATTGTCGACCTCAGGGACTTTGAACCGAAACAAGTTGTTCAGAATCCGATATTTCGTAGTGACCATGGTGGAACCTTCTTTACTCCTAATTCGGAGTATATTATGGAGGCTACACAGTATCCCGCACCATTTGACAGGAAGTATTATCCGCTAAACGATGTTAACTTCCGTAAATATTGGCGCGGAGGACTCACTTACTGGAAATTCGATACAATAAAAGGGAGGATTGATGAGAAACAATCCTTTACTTTCGAATTACCTCCTTATACACAAGACCTGTCCGATGCTGGGAAAAATGCAAGCTACGGTTGGGGATTTACTAACTCTTTCTGTACGGAAATGTACATTGGTGGCGACATGCAGGGACGTCCTCCTTTTGAGGCCGGCTGTTCGTCGAGAGATGTGGATTATATGCACGTTACCAACTGGAAAAAAGCAGCAGAACTTGTAAAAGCTGGAAAGTTTAAAATGGTGAACGGAATGAAGGTAATCCCTATCAAAGAAGCTGTAAAATATGGTTTACTTTATCTGATTCCCGAACCTAAATCTCCCCACGGAGTGGATGTGGATCCTACGGGAGACTATATTATCGTTGCCGGAAAACTGGATTCCCACGCTTGGGTTTTCTCTTTTGCCAAGATAATGAAAGCCATAAAGGAAAAAAACTTTGAAGGTAAAGATCCTTATGGTATTCCGATTATCGCTTTAAAAACAGCATTGCACGGTAGTGTGGAAGTTGGCCTTGGCCCCTTGCACAGCCAGTTTGATCCCGTAAAAGGTGTTGTTTATACTTCCGTTTATGTTGACTCCTGGACTACCAAATGGAACTATATCACCTTAAAAGTACTCGATCATGTTTCGTCAAACTACAATATCGGTCACCTGGTCGCAGCACATGGCGACACCAAACATCCCCAGGGGAAATATCTGATCGAGTTGGATAAACTTTCCATTGATCGTTTCAATCCGGTGGGACCGTTGCATCCGCAAAATCACCAGCTAATAGATATCTCAGGTCCTAAAATGAAGATTATTTATGATCTTCCTTTACCTTTGGGCGAGCCTCATTATACTGTAATGTTTAACCGGAATTTGCTCCACACCATTGATAAATATCCCGTGGGGACAGATATTGTAACATTGACTAAATCACCTTATGCTGTTGCTCCCGGTAAAGAATATATCAAACGCAGCAGGAAAACTGTTGAGGTGTTTGGTACGATTAATAATGGTAAGGTTACACCACAGAATATTCCGGTAAAGCAGGGTCAGAAGGTTATTATCCACCTCACTAATACCGGTCAAAGCGAGCTGGATCATTATGTGTATGAAATTGCCTCCTATGATCAGCAGTATCGTTGGCGTCCCGGTGAAACCGCAAGTCTCGAATTTGTGGCGGATAAAGCCGGAATGTATCCTTTGATGTTAGACAAGATTCATTCACCCGATGGACGGCAATTACAAGGCTATTTTGAAGTTGAATATAATGCACGTGCTGAGAAGTCCCGCTTGCTGGCTTATTCTAAACGTATTCAGAAGGACAATGAAATGCAGAAGTTTAAACCATCAGCCATTGAGTTGAAAAACTTGTTGCCCGGTGAGTTGGAGTTTCTGAATTATGGCTGTACCGCATGTCATAAATTTGGTAAGGATTTCAATGGTCCCGACTTGTTGATGGTGGATAAGCGCCGCAATGATACCTGGCTGAAGTCGTGGATTATGCATCCTGAAAAACACTTTAAAGAGGCTGACATTGAAGCTATGCGCCAGAAATATAAACTGGCAATGCCCAACCAGAATGTGTCAGCAAAGGATGCAGCTCTGATTATTAAATATTTGAAGGCCAAATCTACGTTGGTGATGAAACAATATCAATAATAATCGGTTTCCACATTATCAGACAAACCGAAATCAAAGGAAGTAGTGGTAACATAAAACCATTGCTTCCTTTGTTATATTTTATTATATTTTAGAACGATTATTAAAGTAATTATTTATAGTTTTGTTAATTGAAACTTTAAACATTAGAATACATGAAAAAATTATTTGTACTTATTTTTGTAGTAGCAATGGGCGGTTTCCTCCTGACAAGTTGTGGCGGAAATGGAAAAAAACAAAACAACAGGTCTTCCATGATGAGCGGAAAACAAATGAACGGCACGATGATGAATCGTGAAAAAAAGCAAAACAATACATCCACAACAGCCGTTAATACAACAGTCTCAAAGAACTACACTGCTAATTTAGAAAACGGAAAAAAAGTATATACGAAAGTTTGTATTGCTTGTCACATGACTGGTGTAGCCGGAGCCCCGGCTTTGAAAGACAAAACTAGATGGGTAGAAATTGCTGCTAAGGGTATGAAACAATTGCACCATGATGCCATCAATGGTTTTACCGGCAAAACCGGAGTAATGCCTGCAAAAGGTGGTTGTTCCGACTGCTCCGGACAGGACATCTATGATGCTGTAGCCTACATGCTTAAAACTGCAGGAGTTAAAGCCAAATAGTTATTTGGGTTAATAGATTACTATAACAACAATAATAGTATGAAGAAAACATCAATTTACCGGTCTTTGGCAGGTCTTGCCGCTGTCCTGATTGTTTTGGTTTATTTTTTGCCTATTTGGCACGTGGCTTTGCAAAGTATTCAGTACCCGAAGTCGATGTACCCGCGAGGAATCAGGATTGATTTTAAATACAACGGGGTTTACAACGGTTGCAAGGGCGAAGAAGAACGTGCCGAACTGGCTCAGAGCCAGCAAGGTGCCGACTGCCTGGGCGAGATGAACGCCATTAACCATTTTATTGGTATGTATCATATCGTTCCGGGAGTGAATGAAGATAAAACCAGGCAATTTCCTGTTTATTATGTATTTGATACTAAAAAAGATGCGCAGGGACAAGAAATCATTGATCCTAAAACGAATGAGCCCATACGTATTAATGTTACTCCCAAACCATTGACGGTGCTGGATACCCTCATGCACTTTTCTCCTTATTTATTCGGTATCTTCGTGTTTTTGGTGTTGCTTTTTATGTTTACTCCACGGAGAAAATTTTCATGGGCTGCCATAATTTCTGCTTTGTTACCCTTCTATTTCCTTGGAGTATATATTTATTACCTGTACTGGTATGGGCATCATCTTTCTATGCATGGCGGGGGAGCTTTTAAAGGGATAAAACCTTTTATGCCGACGGTATTTGGTGAGGGAAAGGTTGCTCAGTTTACCACACAATCCTATCCCTATTTCGGATTCTTTTTGGCACTGCTGGTGACCGCTCTGCTAGTGATAGCCATTATTGTGAAACGAAATAACCTGGAACAAAAAAAGGATGTTTAGGGGCTAATGTGTCGGAGGGTGTGTATTAGACTCAGGCCATTGTTAATAAGATTCAGGTCTTTATGAAACGGATTAAACTTCGAAGAGGATGCCGGCTGAAGGATGAAAAGTCTTGCGGCTTTGTGTGCCCTTTAAATCCGTATCTTCTGTTGATTATTTTTATTCTTTTGACAAGTATCGTCCGGGTGTTTGGGCAGGGAGCACGTTTTGGTACACTTACAAAACTCAAAGAGGCTTTACCATCCTACGACACTATTCCTTTACAACCTATTATCGATTCTGCTGCTCCGGGTGAGTATATCGCACTTAAGCCGGCTGTTTATTCCGGGCCTGTTCATATTTCTACCGATGGTATCATTATCGATGGGCAGGGTAAAGCCACTGTTGATGGAATGGGAAAGAGCTCTGTATTTTTCATTAATGCTGATAGTGTTCACCTAAAAAATATGATTATCCAACACTCGGGTGATTCCTTTGATAAGATGAATTCCGCTGTACGGCTGAAAGGCAACCACAACGTAATTGAAAATTGTCGATTACGGGAATGCCTTTTCGGCGTGGATATTTGGCAAAGTAATGATAACAGGATTATTCATAATGATATCAGCTCACTCAAGCATCGGTCCATAGCCATTAAGGGCGATGCCATTCGGCTTTGGTACTCCAGAAACAACATTATTAAAGGTAATTACTGGCACGGCGTTCGCGACATGGTTATTTGGTATTCCGGAGAAAACCTGTTTCAGGGAAACAAAGGCGTGGGAAATCGCTATGGATTACATTTCATGTATTCACATAATAACCGTATTCAAAACAATGTGTTACTTAACAATTCTGTTGGCGTTTTTCTGATGTATAGTGAGCGTACCATTATGACCGGCAACCTGATAAAAGGAAATCATATTGGAAGTGGAATGTGCCTTGGGATGAAAGAAACCTCCTCAAATCAAATTTTAAACAATCGCTTTATTTACTCAACAGAGGCTATTCATATCGATGTGTCTCCTTATGTTCTTGAGCAAAAAAACACCATCGAACACAATGAAATAGCTTTTTGCGGAACCGGTATTTATTTTCATACCAATCAGGAGGGGAATTTGTTTAAACACAACTATTTTCATAATAATCTAACGCAGGTTTTTCCAGAGGTTACTACTGCTCGCTTTAATATTTGGGATAATAATTATTGGGACGATTATCAGGGATTTGATAAAAACGGAGACAACATTGGGGATATTCCGTATGTGTTACTTTCATATACTGAACATCTTTCGGATTTTAACAGGAACATGAAATTCTTTTACGGCGCGCCCATTCTTGCCATTCTGGATTTCCTTGAAAGGCTGGCTCCGTTTTCCAAACCAAAATTTGTTCTGAAAGATAAAAAACCCATGTTCCGGTGGAAAGAAACTGATACTTTTAAGCCCGTGAGGTAAAAAATAGAATATATATTTTATCTTTGACATAATGATAAAAAGGATTGTATCCATATTGTTTTTACTGCTATATCTGGCTTTTATGATTTTGCCGGGCTATCCGCTGTTGCATTATTATATCTTTTCTTCTCAGGAGACAATTTTCTTGTCGGCTACGCAAGAGAAGACCTATTCCAACAACGACAACACCAAAGTGGGTGATGTGGCATATCTGGGTGCTTTGATGAAAAGTGCCAATAGTAACCAATCGGGCAAAAAAGTGCCGAATCCACCACCTTCCTCCAACAATGAGATAAATAATTTGGTCTATGTTGTAAGTGGCTTTTTTGATTCGTCTGGTCAAACGGATGGTATCCCTTTACAATTTAGAGATTTTGCTGAATCAATTCTTGATCAGTATTTACAAATGTTTATACCTCCGCCTAATTCTCAGGCATAGTTCTACGGGACATATTTTTAGTTTTTCATTTTGCTGTATAACTTTAGGTTTGTATAATGAAAATGGTTTTTCATGCAGCGAAGTGCAAAGTCTGAAATGATTGGGTGTTCACAAGCAGCCAGCCATATCGTGTTTTCCGTCCTCTACCATGATTTTATGCTTTTTTTAATTCAAAAAAACAGAAAGTTTGTGGTTTGGCGTGCGCGTTGGCTTACTATAAGCACCTTTGTTGCAAAGGCTAAATACCGAAGATGGAAAATTCTAATCTGAATTTGGTGGCCTGTTGTGAACGCCTGTTCCGGGAGTTTTGGTAACCGTTACGACCGTATCGGTTTTTGAGAAATAATATCAGATTGTTATACCAGTAATAATGTATTTTAAATATGAAATATAATTATAAAATTATATATATCATAGGGCTGCTCTTTGTTGCCAGCTGTTTGCCAGCAAAAATGGAAGCACAGATAAATGACACCCTGAACTTAAATGAAATTTTAATTACCGGCAAGAAGGCCACAACTATTCGTCAAACTAATATTGTAGGAAAGGTTTTGGAATTGCAAAATCCTCATGACGGTGGAGAAATCTTTAAAAATCAACCGGGTTTTGGCATCCTGAAAAAGGGTAATTATGGTATGGAGCCGGTTCTTAGGGCATTCAAGTTCGGACAACTTAATGTTCAGTTCGATGGCGGGGTCCACAGTACCAATGCTTGTCCTAACCGGATGGATCCTGCTATCTCACAAATTTCTATTGAAGATATCGAAAAAGTTGAAGTCATTAATGGTCCCTACAGTGTACGTTTCGGACCTGTTTTCGGAGGAATCATCAATATCATCAGCAAGCAACCCCGGAGAAACGATAAACATCCTGTCTCCGCGTCTGCTGATATGGGCTATCAGTCCAACGGTAATAACTTCTATAGCAATATGTTTACTCAGGTAGTCAAAGAGAAATACGACATCTCGTTAAATGCAGGCTATAAGAATTATGGTAACTATGAAAGTGGTTCGGGGCAGCTTATTGCTTCCTCTTTTAAAAGAACCGGTTACACCGCGAGGCTGGGTGTAAATCCCTCCGGAAACCAACGGTTTCAGCTAACCTTACGCCAAAGTTTTGCGCGTGATGTTTTGTATGCCGGCTTACCTATGGATGTTGATAAAGACAACAGTAGTATTCTCTCGCTGGATTATGGTATCAGTAACCTTTCAGAAGCTGTGTTTTCGCTAAAGTTCAAACTTTATGGCTCTCATATAACCCACTTGATGACAAACAAACGCAGACCCAATTATAAGATGGTACATGCGACGTCCCCTCTTGATGCCAGGAATTTTGGTGGTCGTACCGAGATAGGAATGAGTATCGGATCCGGAGATATTCTTTATGTCGGTTTTGATTTTCAACATATTGGAAAGGATGGTTCCAGAACACGGGAGGTTTTCATTAATCCCTGTACAGGCGTGGTACTTCCCAAGCCCAAAACATTTATTGATAAGGTCTGGCAGAACTCTAAAAAAAATGACCTCGGTCTGTTTTTACAAAACAAATTTACGGTGAGTAAATCTCTGGACTGGCTTATAGGTTTACGTGCTGATATGGTGAGCTATGCCATTGATGATCCGGCGGCTGACTTTAGCCTGTTGTACGACGGGAACATCAGGCCTAAAAGCCGCTTGACTACCGATATAACGACTAGTCTTTTATGGGAACCTGGTTCCGGAATCACTTTCCAGTGGGCATTTGCCCGTGCAGAAAGAACACCTGATCTGTCGGAGTTGTTCATTAATCATCTGTCTGTGGGTATGGATGCCTATGAATACGTGGGGAATCCCAATCTTAAACCGGAAGTAAATTATCAAACAGACCTGAAAATTGAGAAGAAATGGAAGCATGTAAATGCCTATGCGGATATGTTTTTCTCTTATTTGAAAAACTACATTTCGGCTCGCGTGGATACTACCATCCTTAGAAAATTTTTGCCCTGTAAGCTGCCTGAGTTTACTAAAAAGTTTACCAATGTTGATAGAGTATTTATGACTGGGTTTGAGGCAGGGATTAATGTGAAGTTTTCAAAACATTTTGTGTACAATCTGGGTGCTTCATACACCTATGCGCAAAATTTATCATGGGCGGAGCCCTTATCGGAGATACCGCCGTTTTCTGTAATAACTTCGTTTACTTATCATGCTGAAAAACTGACTGCCAGGCTCAATGGCCAGTTGGTGTCTTCTCAAAACCGGGTTTCACATAGCTTTAATGAATCTACATCACCGGGGTTCTCTGTATTTGATTGTTATGTTACCTATACCCCGCTAAAGTTCCTCTCCTTAAATGCTTCGGTTACAAATATCTTTAACAGGAATTATGTGGAGCACCTAAGCAGACCATATAGAAATATGTCAACAAAAAGCGAGTATTTTGAACCGGGACGAAGCTTTAATATAGGGATTAAATTTTTGTTTTAATGAATTTATAATATAAGCAAAGGGATTAATGAAAATTATAGACAAAATTATTATTGTAGGCTTCTTCCTTTTTATGTGGACCGGTATTATGGCACAAAGTTTAGGAACAATTACCGGAATTATAAAGGATCAGGAAACCGGAGAACCACTTCAGCACGTGGAAGTTTTTATCCGTCACTTAAAACAGGGTGGCGTCAGCAACAGCCATGGTGCCTTTATTATTAATAATATCCCGGTCGGAAAACATACTGTTGAAGCCAAATTGTTAGGATACTTTCCGAAACGTATGGAGGATGTGCAGGTAAGGTCAGGTGCCCCAACGATATTAAATATTAAGATGGAAATGACTTCCATCACTTTCAACGAAGTTAAGATATCAGCTACCAAAATTTCTCAAACAGTTAGAACTATTAGTTCACCGGTATATCTTATTGATAAGAAATCGCTGGATCTGACTACCGAAAGGAGAAATATTGGAGAAGCCATGCTTTCGGTTCCGGGTGTATTTACAGAAGACCGTCGTCATAACGAGGCCAATGTGATTAGTTTCAGGGGTGTGGGTTTGCACACTTATGTTACACGCGGTATTTTGGTATTGGTAGATGGTGTGCCAATTACTGAGGCTTCAGGAAGGACTCTGTTCGAAGGAGTTGATATGGACTATGCTGAAAAAATTGAGGTGCTGAAAGGCCCCGTATCAGCACTGTACGGACCCAACGGAATTACGGGGGTAATCAATATTATTGAGAAAAGTCCGGAGAAGGGTTTTCATGGAAATTTTTCCGGTGCTTACGGTTCTTACAACTATCAGAAATTTAGTGGCGATGTTAATGGGGGGAAAGGTAAATTCCGTTACCTCGTGAAAGGCGGGTATTACCATACCGATGGTTACCAGCACCGTACAAAATACACATCCGGACGTACCGGTATCAAACTTATTGAGTATCTGGGGAGAGGTGGCAAACTACAGTTTACCGGAGATTACACCAAAGATACCTCCCAAAGCGGAGGCCCTCTTGATAGTCTTCAGTTTGTACAACGTTTGCGTGTAGCCACACGAAAATTTACCGGCTGGACAAACGAAATTTATCGTTTTAACCTACACTATGACAAACAGCTTGGTACAAATAGCGATCTGTTTGTAAATACTTATTACAGCGGGAGAAAGACAACCGGCCATTATCTTGATACCAAATGGGGCAAGGATAATGTTAGAATGTACGGTGGAGAGGGACGTTATAAATTAGCCTCTAAGTTTTCCGGTGTAAAAAACTCGATAGTTATAGGGATGAGTGCCGATCGCCAGACGGATGAAAACTATACTTATGTACGTAGCGGGGAAACCGGTGTGGTAGGCGCATTGACAAATGCCGGGGAAAGTACTTACGATATGGTGGGCATGTATACCGAAGATCGGGTGAGCCTGTTCCAGGAACGACTTGATTTGTCTTTCGGCTTGCGGTTCGATTATATTGGTTACGACTGGCAGGATAATTTTCATACGGGCGATAAAAATACTTCTGCCAATACCAGTTTGACCAACTTTAGCCCTAAATTGGGATTTGCCTATAACCCGTTGGATAACCTAACCGTTTTTGGAAATATCTCCAGGGGATTTAATCCTCCTCAGATTTCCCAATTGTTTACCAGTACTTATGTCATCCCCAATCCTGATTTGAAACCAGAATACCTGACAAATTACGAGCTGGGTGCCAGAGGCAGTTTCTTTGAGAATGCTGTGTATTACCAACTTTCCGTATTCCGCATGGATTTTACCGATCAGATTGTTTCAGATGGCTATCCGGCTACTTTTATCAATATTGGGAATACACGCCATGACGGGGTAGAGTTGTCGTTGAATTACCACTTTAAGAAAAACTTTAGTGTTTTTATGGCCTATTCCTATCTGAATGCAACGTTTATTGACAACCCTGATTCAACCCTGGTTGGAAATCAATTGCGTAAAACGCCGCATAACATGATGTCGGCAGGGGCAACTTATGCCTTTAATTTTGGCTTGAGTCTGGCGGTGAATTACCAGTTTATGGGTAAATACTATATGGATAATTATGAGTATGTTATGTATCCGGGATATTCGTCGGTAAATGCTAAAGCCATGTATAGAAAAAACGGATTTATGGTTTCTTTGGCTGTTAACAACGTCTTCGATGCAAACTACGCTACCTGGGCTTATGCCGGCAAACGTTACAATCGCCATACGCATCAGCACGTCTGGTATCAGTATTATTCACCGGGCTGGCCAATCAACGTGGCGTTTACTGTAGGCTATCGTTTTTAATGCAATATGTTTTTTAGGACAACCCCACTGTGTTTAACCACACAGGTGGTTTGCCCTGATAATCCTTTGACTTAATGATTAATTTATAATACAATGAAGAATTCCAGCCATACCTTTTGGTATCTCTTTTTGATTATTCTATTGTTTTCTATTGACCTGGAGACCTCTGCTCAACCGCTGTGGTTATCCAATGTCCCACCTGCAAACCAGAGAAAATCGGTTTCTTTTTATGGGATGCACAGGCTCTGTACTGTAAAAGAAAAGCGTGGCGGCGGAGGCCCCATTCAGGCTATTCAATGGGTTCGGGAAGGTGCTTCTGTAGAACATGCCCGATATCTTTCTTTTACCGATACGGCCGGGTACCGGACTTTTGTTTTCTCCCCCACCAGAAAAAGGGTAAAGTCACAAGTTCTCAGTATCTTCGGAAAGAGCGTTGTGGAGTATGTCGATAACGAAGAGGGATATTATAATGTTTATCTTGTGATGAGGAAGGTGTTGGGTGATACCCTGCATGTGGATGTGGCCAAAGCCGAATTGTTAAGCCATAGCTGCCGCAACGGACACAGAAATGTCAGGAGGGCAGTGAGGCCCAAGGTATATCCGGAAGATATTCCTTTCGAGATAGTGCGTGAACGGCGGCTAAATGAAAATTTCCACTTTTTTATTGCTTCGGGCGACAGGTTTACGTATAAGCCTTTGCTATATGGGAGGTTCGTTCCTGGGATACCCATTACGATGTGTACCGAAAAAGGATGGTATAAAAAAGGAAAAACTAATAAAAAAGGGGAAGTGGAGTTCCAGTTTATTCAGGACTATTTTACACGCTGGAGCGAGATCAACGGTAGAACAATCTATTATTATATGGTTTTCTCGGAATTTACCACTGAAAAATCCGGAAAACTTCATGGCCGGGTTTATCGTTATGTGCACTATTCCACTTCCTTGTCTGATGGCTATTTCCCTTCGCAAACCATGTATTTATCACTGGTCTGGGGATTAATTGTTTTTGTGGTTGCATTGGTTGTTATTGTTGCCGGGATTATCATTTACCGTGAGCGAAGAAAAAAACCGTATAAAGAATATACTTTTGATGAAAGCGAAAATTAAGATTAAGAAATACGTAAATAATGCCAATATTTCCCGGCTTCGGTTTTGGGTGCAGATATTGACTTTTATTCTGTTTGTCTACGGAAGTTATTTCTTGATACATATCGGACAAAACCTGCCGACGTTCGCTTGTCCGTATAATCCGGGCAGTCCGGGAACCTGCTTCCTACTATCAATACAGCATCAGATGCTTACGCCCTGGTCTGCTTTGCTTAGTTGGCGCGGACTGGGATTTATGACTTCTCTTTTATCGTTTGTGTTGTTTTTTATCCTTTTCAATAAAGCCTGGTGCGGATTTATGTGCCCACTGGGAACCATTCAGGATTGGATTACCAAACTGAGAAACCGCCTGGGAATTAGCTTTAGTAATTATGATGAGAAAAGCTTCAAAAGGCTTGACGTGATAAAATACATTCTGTTGGCATTGCTTTTTTTTATTCCTCTATCCATAAGGAACTCTGTCTTTGGCTTACCCAAAGTGTCAAGTGATATGAAGTCTCCGTTTTGCCAGATATGTCCGGCCAGAATCATTCTGCCGCTTTGTTCGGGAGACACTTCCCAAGTGTGTATTAACTTTACCAGTATTACTACAATCATCATGTCTACTCTTGCCATCATTGTACTGGCCCTGTTTTTTGTGGGCTCTTTTGTAAAAAAACGTTTCTTCTGTTTCTTTTGTCCCATGAGTGCCTTGCAGTCTCTGTTTTCCAAAATTGGTGTTTTGCGTCTGACCAAGGTGGGTGACAAATGTACCCGTTGTGGAAACTGCTCGCGGGTATGTGATATGGGAATTCTCTCCATTGCCGAAGACATTGCCAGTGTAAATGTCGTTACTGACAACTGTATGATGTGTTTTAAATGTGTAGAAGCCTGTCCCGAAGAGGGCTGTCTCGATGTTAAGGTGCTTAATTTTAAGGTGTTCAGCTCCACCGAAGAAGGCTTCTTTAAGCGTTATAATCCGGCTGGTGATTCCAAGGAGTTACCGCCATCAAACTCAAAAAAATAAGTATGCGACATGCCGTTAGTGGGGATCGTTTTGAACGAATGAAGAAAACCGGGAGTATTCACTACTCCATGGAGATAAAGAAGAACCTTGCGGAAATTGTGGATAAATTTCCCGATAATCCGAAAGGGATGCAATATTTCTATGACCGTTTCGAGAATTTTCTCAGCGGGAAAGACAACTCTTTTGAGAGAAAGAAGGTTGTTGCTACCATGTGTGTTCATGTTCCTTTGGAATTGATTTATGCAGCGGGGGCTGTTCCGGTCAGGATTTGTGCAGGCGCTTATTCTATGGACCAGATTGGTACGGAATTTCTTCCGGCTAAGACTTGTCCTATGGTTAAATCGACCCTTGGAGCCATCTATCTCGATATTTTACCCGGTAATATTAACCCGGTGCTGATAGTCAATCCTGCTACCTGTGACCAGAAGAAAAAAATGGGTGAAATGGGGGGGGAGTTGTCTAAACCATTTTACATGCTGGAGGTTCCTCCCACTAAAGATACTGAAGAGTCCCGGCGCTATTGGCATCGGGTTATCAAAAAGTTTGTGAAAAAACTGGAATCTGTTACGGGAAATAAAATTACCCGCAGAAGTCTGAAACAGGCTATCAAAATGGTGGCCAAAGCCCAGGCAGAATACCGCCGGTTTAATCAATTGCGAAAAACGGCTCCTGTGATTTATGGGAAGGATGCTATCCTTGTCACCAATTCCTATTTTTTCGATGATATTGAACGCTGGACCCAAAAACTTTCGGAGTTGAACGGCGAACTTGAGAAAAGAATCGAACAAAAAATTTATGTCGGCAAGCCACACTCCCCCCGGATATTGCTCACGGGTTCGCCCAGCATTTTTCCAAATATGAAACTCCCCATCTTAATAGAAGAGCTGGGAGGTCTGGTAGTTTACGAAGAATTTTGCTCTACAAGCCGTATGATCTGGGATACGGTAGCCGTTGATGAGTGGTTTTTGTACGATATGATTCCGGCTGTTGCCGACAGGTATCTGAAACCAAGTACCTGCCCAAATTTTAGTCCCAATAATGACAGAAAACGGAAAATTGCCAAAGGTATTGAAGACTTTCTCGTGGATGGCGTGATTTATCAGACCTTTACCGGTTGCCAGCTGTATGATATGGAGTCGAGAATAGTTGGAAATTTTGTAGAGAAAATGGGAATCTCCACCTTGTTTATCGAATCAGATTATAATCCGGATGACTTCGGCCAGTTAACCACCCGGCTCGAAGCTTTTCTGGATTCATTAAAAAATAAAAAATAAGCCAAGCAGAAAGATGGAATATTTTGTAGGAATAGATATTGGATCGACTACCATTAAAATAGCAATTATAAACGAAGGCAAAGAACTGGTAGCAAAGAGGAGTTCTCCCACAGGAAGCCGGTTTAACCAAAATGCTATCGATGCCCTGGATTTGTTGTTATTCAGAAATAATATTAAAAAAGAAGAAATTGTTTATACGATTTCTACGGGCTACGGTCGAAAGCTTTTTAAAGGTAGTGATGAAAATGTCAATGAGCTGACGGCTAATGCGGTAGGGGCAATGGCTTCTCAACAGGATGGTGTAAAAATTCGGACTATTATTAATGTGGGGGGACAGGATACCAAAGTGATACTGTTGGATGAAAATGGAGATATTAGGAACTTTGTTATGAACGACAAATGTGCTGCCGGTACCGGCCGGTTTCTGGATATTGCCGCAAGAAACCTGGAAGTGGATATCATTGAAATGGAAGGCCTTCATTTTGAGGCTAAAGACTCTCCACTTCCTGTGAACAGCACCTGTGCCGTTTTCGCCGAATCGGAAATAATTTCATTGCTTGCTGCCGGTCATCATGTCAATGAAATCGTATCAGGCATCCATTATTCCATTGCCCGCCGTATTGCCAGGCTCGCTGCACGTGGTCGGATAGAAGATGATGTGTTGTTTGATGGAGGAACTGCACTGAACAAGGGAATGGTCAATGCTTTGGAAAATGAATTAATGAGAAAAATCTATATCCATCCTTATCCACAATTTACAACTGCCATTGGTTCTGCACATATTGCTTTAAAAAATTTTACAAATGAAAGAGTTTAAGAAATTAAAACATGTATATTTGGTCAACATTAATTCTATACATATTAACAAAACATTAAGATGAATGTCAATACGAAGCAGCGGCCCCGCGGACTTAACCGTCGCCAGTTTCTAAAGTCCGGGGCTATTGCCGTTGGAGCTATGGTTGCCGTGGGGGCGGGGGTGGGTTATCTGCAAAAGATAACCGCCGAAACCCGTATTAACGAGAAGTTTTTGCGTCCTCCCGGTGCAATCAGGGAAAAAGACTTTATTTATGCCTGTATCAAGTGCGGACTGTGTATTCAGATATGTCCGGTACAAGCCATTAAATTTGCCGGAATTAAAGAGGGACTTGCTTACGGTACAC
>CAYYOW010000051.1:0-15128 GCA_964473395.1 uncultured Lentimicrobiaceae bacterium
AACTCCTTATATCATATCTTAACATGATGTTATCAAATGCCTTGTGGGAAGATAACATCATAAATTCATATTGTTTATCATTTTCCGGAAAATCGGGATAGGTTCTTCCCATGGCGATGACCCGAATGGGGAAGATTGGCAGAGGCAAAGCAGGTTGTGTGTGTTGTATCGGATTTTCATACCGGTAAAGTTATAAAATTTTCGATTAAGTGCGTATAGTTCAAATAATAATAGTTTCTATGTCGATGTGTGTAGCCTCAGCCTCCTAATTGGCGCAAGTGTCCGCTTGTGATTTTACCCCAAATGAATTTCCATAACCACTCGGTAAATCACTCCCGAAGGCTTCAGCATACTTTCATAAAGGATGATTTTATCGACCGGGAATTCTTGTAGAAAATCATGCCGGTGGGTGGCAATAGCTTCCTGAAACATTTTCTTGTGTTCGATTTTGTTGATGCGGCCAATGGTAAGATGGGGGACAAAATTCTGCCTGTCGCGGGGAAAACCAGCCTTGTCCAGGTTATTCAGTACTGTTTCTCCCAGCTGATGGATAGCCGTATCCTTTTCCACACCAAACCAGATGACACGGGGGTTGTAGGAGCTACCAAAGATGCCTGTTCCGGTCATTTTCATGGAAAAGGTTGGTGTTTGTCGGGCTACCTCGTGCAGAGCCTTTCGGATAGCCGGGAGTTTTTCTTCAGATGTTTTACCCAGAAATTTCAGGGTAAGATGGAAATTCTCCGGTTTTACCCAGCTGATTTTTTCCAACTGCAATGCATGCCGCAGCGCCACATAACTCTTCAGAAAATTTTTGTCAGGCGTGAGTTTTACAGCCACGAAGAGACGTTTCATAAGATTTTTGTTTTCCCCGGTAAAAATACAATTTTTGATTTGAGGATTTTTTTTACATTTGCACCCTTATTCGGGGGATTAGCTCAGTTGGCTAGAGCGTTTGACTGGCAGTCAAGAGGTCATCGGTTCGATTCCGATATTCTCCACATAAGATGAAGGGTGACAGCCGATTGGCTGTTGCCCTTTTTTTATGTGTGAAACAATTTCAATGTTTTCACACCATCTATGGGTTGTACCACAATTCGTTTTTCAGCATGCTCAAATACTTATCTTTGCCTGACGATATACACAGTTATGATAGAAAAAGAAAAAAAACAGGATGACCAGCCGGAAAAAGCACTATTGGTTGGCCTGGTAACACAGACGCAAAGTAAAGAGAAAGTAGAGGAATACCTCAACGAATTGGAGTTCCTTGTAGAGACTGCCGGTGGGGTAGCCGTAAAGCGGTTTGTTCAAAAACTGAGTTACCCCAATCCTCAGACGTATGTGGGCTCAGGAAAGTTAGATGAAATATTTCAGTATGTTAAAGCCGAAGAGATTGATTTGGTGGTTTTTGATGATGAACTTGGGTCATCGCAATTACGAAACCTGGAAAAGGTACTGGAGTGCAAGATCCTAGACCGTACCAACCTGATCCTTGACATTTTTGCCAGTCGCGCGCAGACAGCCCACGCCAAGGTGCAGGTTGAGTTGGCGCAATATCAATATCTGTTGCCCCGGCTGACGCGCTTGTGGACACACCTCGAACGACAACGCGGTGGTATCGGCCTCCGCGGGCCCGGAGAGACGGAAATAGAAACTGACCGGCGTATTATTCGCGATAAAATCAGCCTGCTGAGAAAGCGACTGATAGAGATAGATAAACAGAAGGCGACCCAACGAAAAAATCGTGGAAAACTGGTGCGCGTTGCGCTGGTGGGCTATACCAACGTGGGAAAATCGACACTGATGAACCTACTGAGTAAGTCAGATATCCTGGCGGAAAATAAACTTTTTGCTACCCTCGACACCACCGTGCGTAAGGTAGTCATTGAAAACCTGCCTTTTCTTATGTCGGATACGGTAGGCTTTATCCGTAAACTTCCAACCGCACTGATTGAATCGTTCAAATCAACACTGGATGAAGTGCGTGAGTCCGATATTCTCATTCATATTATCGACATTTCGCATCCCGAATTTGAAGACCAGATAAAAACCGTTAACGAGACACTGACGGATATTGGCGCCGGCGACAAGGACGTCATAATGGTTTTCAATAAAATAGATGCCTTCCGGTTTGTCCGCCGGGAGGAAGATGACCTGAAGGAACCTATCCGTGAAAACATGAGCCTCGATGAGCTGAAAGCCACTTGGATGTCTCGCGAAAACCAACCCTGCATCTTCTTGTCTGCCAAAACAAAAGAAAACTATACCGAATTTAAAAAACTGCTATACGACCATATCCGTGCCGTTCATGCCGTACGTTATCCATACAACAGTTTTTTGTATTAATAATATATATTAGCCTGAGTTCCTGTAACAGGTTTGTTAAAACATTAAAATGGGTACATGGCGTTCTGATAGTATTGTATTAGTCAGTAATTTATTTCTTAGCTTTGTTCATCTAATAAACCGCAAAAAATGATTTGGATTATTGTTCTGTCAGGGCTTATTCTCGTGGCGATTTCCGTTCTGTTTTATTTTATGGTAAGAGGTTTTATCAACCCTGTGGACAAGCATAGCGTCCCCGGAAACCTGTCTTTTAAGGTTGACGAATTACAAATTCCTCTTGGGGATGGCCGGCACCTATACGGCTGGTGGATAGAGACAGACAAAAACGCCCCCACCATTATTTTTGCCCATGGCTGGGGCCGCAATGCAGGCCGAATGTTACCTTATTTAAGAAAATTATGCTGTAATGGATTCAATATGCTGGCTTTTGATGCACGTGGTCACGGCAACAGTGACCCCGACAAATATTCTAATCTGGTAAAATTTGCTAAAGACATCATGGCCTCCATCGATTATGTGGAGAACAACCAAAAATCCCTGAACCCTGATTTTTATCTCGTGGGTCTGTCCATTGGCGGAGCCGGCTCTATCTATGCCGCTGGTCACGACAAAAGAATAAAGAAAGTCGTTACCGTAGGAGCCTTTGCCCATCCGGCTTCGGTGATGAAAAAACAATTCAAAGACCATCACATTCCTTATTATCCCATGATTTGGCTAATGTTCAGGTATTTGAGGGTTTTTCAAAAGCTTGATTTAGACAAAATTGCTCCCGAAAAACACATTACCCGTGCCAACGCTTCCTTTTTACTGATTCATGGCGAGAAAGATGTGACAGTACCTGTGGAAGAAGGAAAGCGGTTAGCAAAGGCGGCCGGTAGTCGTGCCGAACTATGGATTATTCCCCAACGTGGGCATTCCAATTGCCATTTGGAAAAAGGATTCTGGGAAAAAGTCATTGGCTTTTTGAACCGTTAAACCTATATGATATTTTGTGAATTCATGCCGGAATAATGTGCAAAATCCTTAATTTAGCCCCAAAATTCCCCCCCATGAAACGGATTTATTTGGTATTGCTTTCGCTGACTTCGGGATTGCTGTTGGCGGCTGCCTGGCCGGAACACGGTTTTACACCGTTAATTTTCGTTGCTCTGGTACCACTGTTTATTGTGCAGCAGCACCTTGGCGATACCGGCCGTAAAGGCATGTTTTGGCTTTCGTGGCTTGCCTTCTTTATCTGGAATGCCCTGACCACCTGGTGGATATGGAACTCAACAGCCGGGGGAGCTGTAACAGCCATTTTGCTCAACTCACTTTTTATGGCAACAGTTTTTCAGGTTTTTCATATCTCTAAAAAGTGGCTGTTCAACAACAGGCGTGGTTTTGGAATTTTAATTTTTTACTGGATAAGCTGGGAATATTTTAACATGAACTGGGATCTGACATGGCCCTGGCTCACACTTGGAAATGTCTTTGCCAGCAAACATGTATGGATTCAGTGGTATGAATATACCGGTGTTTTGGGTGGAAGTTTCTGGGTGATACTGGTAAACATTCTTGTATTTAACGCGTTGCAATATTATCGTTCAAAAGAGAAAACCAGGATGGTTGTAAATCTTACCCTGCTTTTTCTTCTTCTGGCCGTACCACTCTCCCTCTCTTTGTACCGCTATTCCCATTATCAGGAAATGCGAAATCCGGTAAACGTGGTGGTGGTTCAACCCAACATTGATCCTTATACCGAAGAGTACAGCTTGCCGCCTGCCGAAATTCTCCAGAGAAACCTGAAATTAGCTGCGGAAAAGGTGACAGATAGTACCGATTACGTGCTGTTTCCCGAATCGGCTATCCAGGAAAATGTCTGGGAAGGTACCCTGCGCCGGTCGCAAAGTATCCGAACGTTGCAAAATTTCATCCGTCCATATCCAAAACTTTCAGTAGTGATTGGTGCCGCCACCTTCCGTTGGCTCCGCCACGATGAAAAATTAACACCTGCTGCACGATTATACAGAAGAGGTCTGTACTATTATGCTTATAACACAGCTTTTTATCTTGATAGTTCGCCTTATGTTCAGGTTCATCATAAATCGAAACTCGTTCCGGGTGTCGAAAAAATGCCCTCTTGGTTTTTCCTGCGACCGCTTGAAAAATACGCTATTAATTTGGGCGGTATTGTGGGTACTCTGAAAGAGGATAACCATACTACCGTTTTTACCAATGACAAAACAGGAGTAAAAGTTGCTCCATTAATTTGTTATGAATCTGTTTACGGGGATTTTGTAAACAAAACCATCCGTGCCGGAGCCGGGCTTATTTTTGTTATCACCAATGATGGCTGGTGGGGCAATACTCCTGGTTATCGCCAGCATTTTCTTTTCTCGGTGCTGCGTGCCATCGAAACACGCCGCGATGTGGCACAATCTGCCACCACTGGTATTTCCGGTTTTATCAACCAAAGAGGAGACGTCCTGCAAAAAACTGCCTATTGGAAGCCAGCCGTCATTGCCCGGCAACTTAATCTCAACAGACACCTCACCTATTACGTAAAACATGGCGATATGATTGCCCGTATTTCGTCTTATATCAGCACGTTGATATTACTGGTATCGGTTGTACAGGGTATATTGAAAAAACAAAAAAGCCTTTTTTAACCGGCAAAAAATCCTGACCTATGAAAAACTTCCTTGAGCTAATACAAAAGCGACAAAGTGACCGGAAATATACTAACAGGCCCATCGAGACGAAAAAGCTGGAGCATTGTCTTGAAGCCGCCCGTCTGGCACCTTCGGCAAGCAACTCGCAGCCCTGGACTTTTGTGGTTGCCAACGAGCCGGAGCTGGTAAAGAAAATTGGGAAAGCAGCTATGGGGCCATTATTTTCTTTCAATACTTTTGTTCCTCATGCTCCGGTTATTGTTGCTATTGTTATGGAAAAGCCTAAGATAATTACCGAGGTGGGTGGCCGGATTAAGAAAAAAGAGTATCCCCTGATAGATGTGGGTATTACTGCTGAGCATTTTTGCCTGCAGGCAGCGGAAGAAGGGCTCGGAACCTGTATGCTGGGATGGTTTGATGAGAGAAAAGTAAAAGAGTTACTACATGTCCCGGAAGAGAAAAACATTCCGCTGTTGATTACGGTCGGATATACACCGGAAAATTACAGACATCGAAAAAAAATCCGGAAGAAATTTGAAACCGTGGTAAAATTCAACACTTATGGATAAGAAAAAAGAGGCTGAAAAAGTTTGGTATGCCCTGTATGTAAGGTCGCGTACAGAGAAAAAAGTTGCAATTGAGTTGGAGGGTGCCGACATAGATTATTACTTACCACTGGAAAAAAGGCTGAGACAATGGAGTGACAGGAAAAAATGGGTGGAAGAACCACTGTTTCGCTCCTATATTTTTGTACATATCACACAAAAAGAGTATTACAAGGTGTTACAGACACGGGGAGCAGTGAAATACATCAGCTTTGAAGGGAAAGCAGTATCCGTACCACCGCAGCAAATCGATGCCATAAAAATATATCTTACTGAAATAGATCCGGTATTGAACAAAGACCAGGTCTGGGAAGAAGGGAAGGAAGTGGAAGTTATGGCTGGTAACCTCATAGGATTAAAGGGTATTCTGATAAAAGCCAACGGAAAAAACCGAGTAAAAGTTGAAATTGAAGTGGTGGGCAGCGCCATCATCCTCAACATCCCACGAAAACATTTGCGCATTATCGGGTAAACCGGGTGTGACTTTTTTACTACTTTTGGGATAAATTAACGTGTCGGGACATGAGCATCAACCTTCTGGATATTATCTTACTGATTCCACTTTTATGGTTTGGTTATAACGGCTTTAAAAAAGGGCTGATTATCGAAATTGCTTCGCTGGCAGCTTTTATCCTGGGCCTCTATTTTGCGTTTTATTTCTCCGATTTCACAGCCGAATACCTTAAACAGTTTTTCAATATTGAACCGAAATACATGGCTGCCATTTCTTTCATTGTTACTTTTATCGGTGTGGTTATCATTGTTTTGGCATTAGCTAAACTGTTAGAGAAGTTTATCAATATCCTAATGCTTGGATTTTTGAATAAACTTGGCGGCGCTGTATTTGGTGTTTTGAAAGGAGCTCTTTTCCTGAGTATAATTATTTTTATTATCAATTATTTCGATACGGGAAGAACGATCATCAAGCCACAGCTGGTGAAAAAATCTATTTTCTATGAACCGGTCCAGTCGCTGGCACCTATGCTTTACTCCAAACTACATCTCGACAATTTCGAAGATCAGATTCCTAATAAAGATGAGTTACTGAAGAAGGTGATTTAGGTTATTTCTCCAGCACCACAAAAGCCAGTGCCATCTCTTTTACATGCGAGAGGCTAAGGTGTATGTGGGTGATTTTCTGCTCGTTAACAAATGCTTTTACTTTTCCGTGAACTATCACTTCCGGTTTTCCCAGCTTGTCGTTTTTCACCTCAATTTCTCTGAATGCCATCCCATAGCGGTAGCCGGTTCCCAGCGCTTTGAAAACCGCTTCTTTGGCAGCATAACGCGCAGCATAACTCTGGAATATTCCTACTTTTTGCGCTTTGCAATAAGCCTGCTCTGCTTCAGTGAAAATTTTATTTACAAAAGCATCACTTCGCGCAATAGAATTTTCAATACGCCTTATTTCAATAATATCCGTTCCGGTTCCGAAAATCATAGTTTGTAAGAAAATATATAAAATTGACCTGACCTGAAAAGGGTGTTTCCCCTTTCAGGTCAGGCTCATATTTTTCAATTATTTTATAACACCTAACTCTTTTCCGACTTTTGTAAAGGCGGCAATGGCTTTATCCAAATGCTGTTGTTCGTGAGCTGCAGAAAGCTGTACGCGAATACGTGCTTCTCCTTTGGGAACCACGGGAAAATAGAAGCCAATGACGTAAATACCTTCATCCAGTAGTCTGGCAGCCATCTCCTGCGATAACCTGGCATCGTAAAGCATGACAGCACAAATAGCTGACCGGGTTGGTTTAATGTCAAAACCCGCAGCCGTCATCTTTTCCATGAAATAGTCGGTATTTCTGTGTAGCTTATCTTGCAATGCGTTGGTTTCCGACATCATATCGAACATACGAATGCCGGTATTGACTACCATGGGTGGCAGAGAGTTGGAAAACAGGTACGGACGTGACCGCTGACGCAACATTTCGATAATTTCCTTTCGTCCAGTGGTGAAACCACCGATGGCGCCACCAAACGATTTGCCAAGTGTTCCGGTAATCAAATCTATACGGCCGGTAATATCAAAATACTCGCTGACACCTCTTCCCGTATGACCAACAACACCGGCGGAGTGACTTTCGTCCACCATTACCATCGCATCATATTTTTCGGCCAGTTCAACTATTTTGTCCACCGGTGCAACGTTACCGTCCATACTGAAAACCCCATCGGTAACAATCACGCGAAAGCGGTTTTTCTGTGCCTTTTTCAGCACCTCTTCCAGCCCGGCCATGTTGGCATTGGGATAACGGTAGCGCTGTGCTTTACAAAGCCTTACCCCGTCAATGATGGAAGCATGGTTCAGGCTGTCGGAGATAATGGCATCCTCATCGGTGAGCAATGGCTCAAAAACCCCACCATTAGCATCGAAAGCAGCAGCATACAGAATAGTGTCTTCGGTACCAAAAAACTCGGCAATTTTCTGCTCCAGTATTTTGTGTAAATCAGTAGTTCCACAGATAAACCGCACCGACGACATACCGTAGCCGTGTGTGTCGAGGCCTTCTTTGGCAGCCCTGATTAGTTCGGGATGATTGGAAAGGCCAAGGTAGTTGTTGGCGCAGAAATTCAACACCTTTTCTCCGGATTCCAGTTCTATTTCAGCGCCCTGGGGGCTGACGATAATACGTTCATTTTTATATAACCCTTCGTTGCGGATGTTAGCCAGTTCGCGGGTTAAATGTTCTTTAAATTTTCCGTACATGATATAAGTTTTAAGCTGTTAATGTTTCCACAAAATTACGGAAAAATTCAGCTGTTTTCATCCTTTTGGATAATCCGATACCTACCGTTAAAAAGTGAACATAAAGTTTATTCTTTTGTCATAAAGTCAGGGCAACCCGGCTCTTTTCCTTTATTATTTCCGCTTCATGGGTAGTTTTGTCCTGCGGATGCCATCGTAAGCAAACAGCGCATTAGCTACAGCCCCTGCTGTGGGAACCAGTCCGATTTCGCCAATGCCTTTGACTCCATAAGGGCCGACCGGGTCTTTTACTTCCACGCCAATAACTTTAATTTCAGGTGTTTCATGGGCACGCAATATCTTTAAATCACGCATGCGGTCACTCACCAGATAACCATCTTTCAGGGGCAAATTTTCCGTAAGCGCATAACCCAGACCCATGTGTACGGCACCCTGTATTTGTCCTTCAAAAAGCATAGGATTCATAATTTTGCCGGCATCGTGTGCCGCCACAAACTTTTTGACGTTTCCCTCCTCGTTGAGAATACAAAGCTGAGCTGCATAACCGTAAGAGTAATGTGTGATTTGTTCTTTTACGTCGCTGCCTGGTTTGGTGGTCCAGTCACAGACATATTTCCCATTGTAAACCTTCCCGGTGAGGTCGGCCAGCACATGTTTTTCCAAATCTTTTTTCAGCCCTTTGGCCGCTTCTATCACCGCCAGCCCAACCAGTGCCGTGGCACGCGAAGAGGTGGTCATACCTGTTTTTAGCTGCGCCGCCGTATCCACCACAACATCAATCATTTCCGGATCAAGTCCCGTTTCCTGACACAATGTTTGTAAAGCCATGTTATGTACACCCTGTCCCATTTCGGTCCAGCCATGATGAAGGCGTACTTTTTTCTCTGAAAGGATTTCAATTTTCACCGAGGAGTCATCGATCATACCATTGCCAACACCGGAATTTTTAATTCCACAGGCCAGCCCTGCATATTTGGCTTTGTAAAAATCCTCTTTCACCGCATCGAGGCAGGCACGAATGCCCACGCCCTGCAAGCGTTGACCGGTACTGGTGGTGAGGCCGTCCACGAGAGCATTATCGTAGCGAAACTGCCAGCGGTCGAAGCCACCCTGCTCGCAAATGTCATCAACGCAGCTCTCCAGCGCAAAAGTTACCTGGTTGGCGCCGAAGCCGCGCATGGCACCACTGGGAATATTGTTGGTGTAAACGGTTTTGGCTTCAATATCGATATTTGGAATAAAATAACCTCCCGAAGCGTGGCCAGCCACGCGCTCCAGTACTTTGTCGCCCACCGAAGCATAAGCGCCGGTGTCGCCCACGGCACGAAGTTTCAGCGCCAGCAGCTTCCCGTTTTCATCGGCAGCTACCTCCATATCCATGTAAACCGGATGCCGCTTGGGATGCAGGCGGATGGATTCTTCACGTGTAAGTGACAGTTTTACCGGCTTTTGCATCAGAAAAGCAAACAAGCTGGTTTGTCCCTGAATACTCAAATCTTCTTTTCCGCCAAAACCACCACCATTAGGCACAAGTATCACCCGTACTTTCTCTTCGGGCAATCCCAAAATCTGCGCTATCTGCCTCCGATCTTCGTAAATACCCTGACTTTGGCTGTAGAGTTTTATGCCATCGCCATCAGGCATGGCGATGGCCGCCTCTTTTTCAAGAAAAGCATGTTCTATACGCTGGGTTTCATAATGTCCTTTGGAAATATATTTGGCTTTTTCCAATTTTTCTTCAGGATTTCCAATGCGAAATCGCGATGAGTTAAAATGGTTGGGTCTTTCTGCATGAATGCGGGGGGCATCGATGGCTTTAAAAACATCCGTAACAGGTTCATACACTTTATATTCCACATGGATAAGTTTAACCGCTTTACGGGCAATGTCATCCGAATCGGCTACCACGCCGGCTATCACATCTCCGATGTAATGCGTTGTTTCATCTTCGCTAATCATCACAGACCAGTCGGGAATAATCAATCCGATTTTGTGTTGTCCGGGGATGTCTTTGGCCGTAAAAACCCGATGTACTCCAGGCAGTTTTTCCGCACGGGAGACATCGATTTTTAATACTTTGGCCGATGGATAATCGCTGAATTTCAAGGCGGCAAACAGCATGCCGTCAAAAAAGTAATCATCCACGAACTTTCGTTCGCCGAGGGCCGTTTCGTAAGCCCGGTATTTTGGTTGCGAAACACCGATTTTACCTGATGTTTTGGTCACTTCGAGATGCTTGTGTTCGCGCAGTGCTTCGCCAGCGTATAATATAGCCTCTTCAATTTTTTTATAACCCGTACAGCGGCATAAATGGGGCTTTATGGCTTTTTGTACCTCTTCAAGTGTGGGATGAGAGTTTTTCTCTAACAGCACTTTTGTGCGGCTGATAAATCCGGGGGTACAAAACCCGCATTGCACAGCGCCTTTGTTGACAAAAGCTTTGGCAATGGTGTCTTTTACATAATCCGGAAATCCTTCGGGCGTAAAAATGACCGCATCTTGCAGCTTTCCCATTTTCTGAACACACGAAAGCATGGCTTTGCCATTAATTTCCACGGTACAAGCCCCGCAGGCAGCCTGACCCGAGCAGCCATCTTTCACGGAAGTGAGATGCTTCTCGTTGCGCAGATATTTTAAAAGCGTCCGGTTGGGGTCTTCCGCAAACACCTGTTTCTCTCCGTTTAAAACAAAAGTAATCATCCTAATAAGTTTTTGAGTGTGTTAAGCTGGGGTTCAATAGCAGCAGGCATGTTCAAATGTTCGCTCGCTGTTTTGATGTCTTTCAGGCCGCTGCCGGTGAGCAGCACTACATTTTTGGAGCCGGCGGGTAATTTCCCCTGCTTTTTATAATCAAGAAAGCCTGCAAAAGCCGTGGCAGCAGCTGGTTCGGAAAAAATACCAGTATTCTTTGCCAAAACGGAGGAAGCTTTGAGAATTTGTTCATCGGATACCGTGAGTGGTTCGCCGTTGTATTTTTTAAGAAATCCGCGAGCCATGAAAAAGTTCCGGGGAATATCCACGGAGATGGAGTCGGCAAGCGTATGGCTGGGATGAATTTCAAAATCATCATTGTTCAGGTTCCGCACCAGATTATCACTGCCCTCGGACTGTACAGCCACAATCACGGGCATTTTATCAATGATGCCCAGCTTTAGCAGATCTTCAAAACCTTTGTAAACACCGGATATAATCACACCATCGCCCACCGGAACAAAAATACGATCTGGTATTTGTCCGCTTAGCTGGTCGAAAAGTTCAAACGAAACGGTTTTCTTCCCCTCGATGGTGAGCGGGTTGAAAGCTGTATTTCGATTATACCAACCGTAAGTTTCGGTGGCTTTCACACTCAGGTCAAAAGCATCGTCATAAGTACCTCTCACGGGAACAATCTGTGCCCCGTACATAATAATCTGCGTAAGCTTGGCCAGAGGCGCACTTTCCGGAACCAGAATAATCGCTTTCTGATGTTGCGAAGCACAAATTCCGGCCAGTGAAGAACCGGCATTCCCGGTGGAGGCCGTCACAATAGTTTGTAAATCATGCTCTTTGGCATAAGCCGAAACAATATAAGAAGCCCTGTCTTTAAATGAAAAAGTCGGGTTCTGGGAATCATCCTTTAGGAAAAGCGCACTTTCCAGCGCTTCGTTTTCCAGTGTGTCGATTTTGTACAAAGGTGTTTTCCCCACTTTTAGAGGGGGTAGGCTCCCCAGACTTTCAATGGGAAGCAGTTCCAGAAATTCATTCTTTTTCAACCGGACAAAATCCAATCCTTTTCTCCGCAAGGCATCACAATGATACATAGTTTTTAAAACTCCTTTTGGTGGCAGGTCCGAAGCATTGGCTGCAGCACATTCGGGACAAAGATATTTAACGCCATCGGCGGCATATTTTTTGCCGCAATCGCTACATTGGTAATAATATTTATTGTTTTCGGACATGATGATTAAAGTAAGGTACTCAGATACAATTTGTTTTACAGAAAAGTGTGAGATTCGTGTAAAGTGTAAAATTAAGAATTATCTGTATTGGGAGGAAAATCAAAATTCATGCTGCATGTGCTGTATTTAAACACAACGGAAACTTCCTTATTTTTACCCCTCAATAACAAGCTTTATGTACAATCCTCCCGATTATTTTGAAATTGATATGCTGCTGACGGACGAACACAAAATTATTCGTGCCGCAGTGCGCGAATGGGTAAACCGGAATGTTAAACCCATCGTGGAAGATTATGCACAGCAACATAAGCCTTTACCGGCGGAGCTGATGCGTCAAATGGGTGAACTGGGGGCGCTTGGGCCTTTCATTCCGGAAAAATATGGTGGCCCTGGACTGGATCACATCTCCTATGGCCTGATTATGACCGAGTTGGAAAGAGGTGATTCGGCGGTACGATCCGGTGCTTCGGTACAGAGTTCGCTGGTGATGTACCCCATCTATACTTTTGGTGATGAGTCACAACGGGTGAAATACCTGCCTAAACTGGCTTCGGGTGAGTGGGTGGGCGCTTTCGGTCTGACAGAACCTGACCATGGTTCAGATCCGGGTGGTATGAAATGTCACTTTGAAGACAAAGGTAATTATTACCTGCTGAACGGCTCGAAAATGTGGATTACCAATGCGCCTATTTGCGATATAGCCGTGGTGTGGGCCAAAGATGAAACAGGTAAAGTGCGGGGTTTGCTTGTTGAGCGCGGCATGACGGGATTTACCACGCCGGAGACGTTTAACAAATGGTCGCTGCGGGCTTCAGCCACTGGTGAGCTGGTTTTCGACAACGTGAAAGTTCCGAAAGAAAACCTGCTGCCCGGAGTGAAAGGACTGAAAGGTCCACTTATGTGCCTGAACTCTGCGCGTTACGGTATAGCCTGGGGAGTGCTTGGAGCGGCTATGGAGTGTTACGACACAGCTTTGCGGTACGCACTGGAACGAAAACAATTCGGCAGACCCATTGCTTCGTTTCAGCTGCAACAGAAAAAACTGGCAGAGATGGTAACTGAAATTACCAAAGGACAGCTGCTTGCCTGGCGGCTGGGTATTTTGAAAAACGAGGGGAAAGTTACGCCGGCACAGATTTCCATGGCCAAACGCAACAACGTGGAGATGGCATTAAATATTGCACGCGATAGCCGGCAGGTTCTGGGTGCTATGGGCATAACCGGTGATTTTCCTATCATGCGCCACATGATGAATCTGGAATCGGTCATCACTTACGAAGGAACACACGATATTCATTTGCTGATTACCGGTATGGACATAACGGGGATTTCGGCTTTTTTATGAGCTGATAAAATGGAGATAAAGTAGGTGGATATTTCCTGTCACTTACTTTTGTTACAAACCTTTAGCTATCACGATTTACCCGTAGCTCACGTCCGCCTTTGAGGACAACATTTTTGAAGCTGCCTGTGATTTTCCGGCTCACTTTGCTATCTACTTCAAAAAAGGAATGAGAGCTTTGCAGATCGACGTCTCCGATTTCCGAAGGTTTCACTTTGGCATGTTTACAGATAAAATCCATCAGGTCGTGTTTGTTCATCCGGTCTCTTGTGCCGAGATTGATAAAAAAACGGGGCATTCCGGATTTGCTTGCAGGTTTTCGCTCTTTTGAAAAGCTATCTGGCTTTTTCCAGTCACGGTCTTTATCGCGATCTCGCTCGCGACGCTCACGGCGGTTGCCATCACTATTGCTCTTGCGATCAAAATGATCGTTACGGTCATCCCGGTCACGGTTGCGTCTGCCTCTGTCCTCTCTGTCGGATGATCTGGCACCGCGAGAGGTGTTTAGGTTGCCTGATTTCCCGATATTTAATTTTTCCAGCTCGTTGACTAAAAGTTTGTTGATAAGCTCCTCTTTGGACAGGTTGCCGAAAATTATATTGGCTTTCTCCAACACTTCGGGGGATACTTTTCCTTTGGTCTTCTTATCAAGAATTTGTTGACACCATTTTTCGATACGAACATCTGCAATCTCTTCGCTACTGGGAATGGGTACTTTTTTAAAGGAGATACCCAGCTTTTTTTCAAATCTTTCTATTTTACTCTTTTCCCGGATGTTAACAAAAGCAAAGGAAATCCCTGTTTTGCCGGCACGGGCAGTTCTTCCGCTTCGGTGTGTATAATAAGAATGGTCGTCAGGCAACGTAAAATGAAAGACGTGCGTGAGGTCATCCACGTCGATACCTCTCGCGGCGACGTCAGTGGCAATAACAAGGTTCAATTCGCGTGATTTAAAACGTTTCATCACCCGGTCTCGCTGTGCCTGTGACAAATCTCCATGAAGCGCATCTACTTTGTAGTTTTTGCTTAGCAATTCTTCAGCAAGGTTTTGGGTGTCCCGCTTTGTTCTGCAAAACACAAGACCGCGCATATCCTGATGAATGTCCAGGAAACGGGTGAGCGCTTCGGCTTTGTCAGCTTGTTTAACAACGGTGTATTGATGTTCGATGTTGGCATTCACCTTCGTATCGGCGTTTACTCTAACCTCGATGGGATCGTCCATATATTTTTTAACAATCTTCTTGATCTCGGGAGGCATGGTAGCCGAAAAAAGCCAGGTTAACTTATCGGCAGGGGTAAAACTTAAAATTTTGTCAATATCTTCTTTAAAGCCCATATTCAGCATCTCGTCGGCTTCGTCCAGCACGAGAAACCGGAGGTGTTCCAGCTTGATAGCTTTACGGCTGATGAGGTCGATGAGCCTGCCGGGGGTTGCAATAATAATATGTTGCGGTTTGTGCAGTGCTCTCATTTGGTTTGTAATGGCCGCTCCACCATATACTGCCAAAATATTTATTTTCCGAAGTCGCTGTGCAAAAA